>JABDDQ010000025.1 GCA_013287545.1 Bacteroidota bacterium
AGATAAACATAAGCCCCTGGATCCATAAAACGTTTATCGTGTAAAAAAGTTTTGTCGGTAAGCGTTTTTAGAAATGCTATAAAGTCTGTTTTATCTTGCTCATTTAATTGCATTCCTTGTTTTAAAACGGTATCAGCTTTATTTTTTGAAGCTGAAATTTTTGCGTAGTGATTTAATACTTGTTTCAAACTATAAAACCTGCCATCGTGCATGTAGGGATAGTTTACTTCAATATTTCTGAGGCTGGGTACTTTAAATTTCATTACATCGCTTGGCATTCGGGTTATTAAAAAACGCCCGGAATCTTTTAAAACAGGGTTAATGCCGATACCGTTATTTCGGTACGAATTATCAGTAAACAAAGGCTCTTTATGGCAAGATGAGCAATTAGTCTTAAATAATTTTAAACCATTTAATTCAGATTTTGATAAAGTGTCTTTTCCACGCATATATCTATCATAACGAGAATCGGCAGAAATTAATAACGATAAAAACTGCGAAATGGCTTTTAAAAATTTGTCAGAAGTAATTATGCTATCATTAAATGCGTAATTAAACATGGCTACATATTCTTTGTTTTGCTGTAGTTTTTTAAGCACGCTAATTAATGTTTCGTCCATCTCCACATGATTAGTAATAGGGGCAATGGGTTGTAAATCTAAATGATTAACCCCGCCATCTACCATAAAAGCATCTTTCCAAATTAGGTTTTGCAAAGCAGGTGCATTACGTTTTCCAAATAACCCATACACTCCATGACTAAAAGAATGGTCGGTATGTGCAAAACCCGCGAATTGCTGATGGCAGGTAGCACAGCTAACTGTGTTGTCTTTAGATAATATGGGGTCGTAAAATAATTTTCGGCCCAACATAAAACCTGCTGGTGTTGATTTGTTTTTTTCTAAATCGTAAAATGGTTTAGGAAATCCTTTTGGCTTTTTAAAAACAACATCTTGTTTTGTAATTAAAAAATAAGGAACATTATCAATAAAACTAACTAATAAAACAAGACCTAATAAAGAAAAAAGGATAGCTAAAAAACTCTTTTTCATTTTTCAAGCAGACTAAACATGTCCATATAGTTATTAGCTATAGTTGCAGCATTGCGTGTATCTGTAACCGAAGGAAGTTTTGAAAAATCGATAGTAGTTGGTGTTTTTAAAACCTCTAAAGCATCTGCTTTTATTGAAACTGATAAAGGAGTAGTGGAAGAAACTGTTTTATCACTGTTAAAATTCAGTGTTATTTTACGGATGCTATTAATAGGTTTTTTATAACCACCAATGTGATACTCAAAAATATTGCCGGCTGATTTTGATGACGGAGACTGCCCATCTAACTTTAAAAAAACGTAACCTGTATTCCACGCCCAAAACATGCCATTTGTAGGGTCTAAGGCGCCTTTTTGTAAACCACTGCAATTATGCAAACTATCTACTCCTATAATAAATTCTATGGCTGTATAATTTCCTTCAGGTACATCATTTAAAGTTATTTGCTTAGAATCATCATCGTGTTCATTTATTAAAAAATAATCTTGTGTAGTGTAATTTTTGCCATCAATTTTTTTTAAACAGATGTTACCTATGTAATATTTAAAATTTGCAATAGTAAAAGCTTGCCCAAGCTCATTTTTGTAGGTCGAGTCTAATTCTAATATAGCATTGCCCACATAGTTTGTAAACTGAATATGAACTTTAGTTTTTTGAGAAGATTTAAAAGACAAAATAACAGCAAGTACTGCAATACAAACAGAGCTAATTATTATTTTTTTTACGGAATTCACTCGTTAACTTTCTACCTTCAAATATATCATATTTTGAACGAAGATAGAAATGCAAAAAATGAAGCTGTTTGAACTAATTATTCTTAGCCTTTTGCTGAATCCATTTTTGTATCAAACCTATATTGTAACCGCTAAGTTTTGCACTTGTCTGCGGCATTTGTCCCGATGCTACTTCTATATATAAATTACTGTTTGATGTATTTGTAGTATCTATTTCATGCATGGCAAATAGCTGTGTATAAGCAACATTTGATGATAAATTTAAACCCGCTGCCGCATTACTACCACTATGGCACCCACTGCTGTTGCAATGGGCATTAAATATGGGTACAATATTAGCGCTAAAAGAAACCACAGCAGGTAAAGGCTGTGTAGGAGCGGGGGCTGGTGTACTTGTTTTTTTTTTGCAAGAAAAACAGCAAGCACTCATAACAATTAAAATTGCCATAAATGCTTGCTGTTTATTTAAAGTAGTAAAACGCATACTATAACTCGTACCTAAACATGCTTGGCACGTTATTGTAAATTTGTTTAATGGTGGTAGAATCGCTATTAAAAGGTGTTGCAATAGGGATATTGGTTTTAAAACTTACGTTATTTAAAAGAATGCCATAATCGCAAATAATATGAAACTCTGCTGGTAAGGCACTTGTGTTAGTTGCTGTAACAACCACATTACTTGCCATGGTAGGCATGTTAATGGTTTTGAGTTCAGCATTTCCTCCAAGCTGATAAGCAAAGGCTTGATTTGCATTGCCTGTATGAGTAGCTGTTGTATCTGCATAACCTTGCACATTCATAAAAATATATCCTTGCGATGTACTACCAAACCACATATCAGGATTTTGTATACCCAATACACCTGTGTGCGATGAAGGACTTGTTGCGTTAGTTGCAGCGTCAACCCCCACATTAAAAGAAATTTTGCTATAATTTCCTGTTGGCACTTGCCCAATAATGTACTCCTCTTGGTCTATATTTTTTAATAGATAAGCATTATTAACAGGTTCTGCTGTACCGTCTGTTTTATAGGCTACGATGCCTGATACATAAAACTGAGCCACATTTAGTTGGAATTTTTTGCCACTAACATGGTCAACTACCACAACGCCTGAATCGGCTTCGGTAGTGTCAATATTGGTGTGCAAATGAAACGCAATGGTACCCATTGGAGTTGGCGGGGTGGTTGTCGTACTATCTTTCTTTTTACAAGAGAAGAAAAATAGTAAACACACTACTAAAAGTATCTTACTCGTTAATTTTATTTTTTTCGATTTCATTTAAATATTTTTTAATTAAAATGTATTGATTGCTGAGTACAACTAACTCTAACAACACAATGATTAATAATAATTTCATGTTTTTTGATTTAAAAATTAAATTGTAATCTGGCTGTAAATGTTGATTTTACAGTTGATTGTAAACCTATCGTGTTTTGATAAAAAGGCATGCCATATTCTAAAAGTAATCTGCTTCCTTTTAAAATATTAGCTGGCGCATATAAGTTTACACCTACATATCCGTTGCCTCTTTGTCCGCCGTAATTAGCTGTATTAGCTGTAGCATCGTTTTGAGAAGATTGATTTATAGTGGCATCGTAACCATATAATTTACCGGTATTATAATATTCTGCACGAGCTGAAACACTTATCCATCTTACAAACTGGTATGCCAACCACGGACTAACACTATACTCATTACCCAAGCAATAATTGTTTGCATTAGTGCCTAATTTAATGTTAGCGTTAAAAGCCGCACCCCATGATAAATGAATGCCCTGACCCACATACACCAAACTTGGCAATAAATTATAAGTGCCTGTACCAAGCTGCATACTATAAGGTAAAACATCGTTTGTGCTTTGCATAGTTGCTCCTTTTGCATTTATGCTTCCGGTAGGTAAACTAAGCCCCATACCGGCTACTAACCTGCTATTGCAAGCCGGTAACACATTATATAATGCATAAATTTTAGTATCACCTAAGCCTGATGATTTCATGGTAGTTGGCATGTTGTTATAATCAGCCATTGTCATGCCCGGCATGTTCATCATACTTTGCATAGGCACCATGTGCATGCTCATATTATTTACATTATAGCTAAGCATAGCCATTAAGGTAAATCTATCAGTAACTCCATACATAGGCATAAGCATGTGCATTTGCATGTTCATGCGGTTGGTTACCATCATATAGGTGTTAAAAATAGTGGCATCACTAACTGCTTTTGTACCTATTTGGTTACCCTGCATGGCCATATCCATATAACTATATGCAATGCTAAAATCTCCTTTGTCATGCACATGGTCGGTCATAACACCTGCCGGAGCAAAAGCATCTGGTCGGCAGCAACTAAAACTACATTTAGTGCTGTCCCTTCTTTCGGTTGAATAAACTACAAGGGTTTGTAGTAAAGCAACCAAAAGAAGAACATTGAAATTCTTCATTTGTAAAACGATTTAATTACTAAACAGATGCAGTATAGAATTGCATCAAAAAACGATAGTAGTAATTAAGCTTGGGGCGGATGAAAAATATCCTTTAAATAATTTGAAGGAAGTTTACTTTTAAAAGTACGGATATAAAAGTTAGTTGAGTTAGAAATTAAAATCTCTGCATTAAATACAAATAAAGAAGTTACATGAAAACAATTTTCTTCCTGGTTTGATGAACCTTTTGTAGCATTACCATCAGTAGGAGCATCAGTGCCAGCTTTTTTCAATTGCTTCATTAAATGACATTTACCATTACAATTAAGTTTTGGTTTATTACGGTTTTCACAAAGGTTTTTGGCAATGTATTCTTTATTTAGCGCGTAATCTACAAGTGGAAAAAGTGGTTTTAGTAAAACCAAACTGTACACACACAGAAAAAATATGGCGAAACTTTTGCGCAACATGCTGCGCAAACTTACAAAACATTTGGATAGTTTGTATAGAAGCAATTATTTTAACACCATTTTTTCAATGGCATTTACCCAATTATCATTACTGTTAAGACTGGGTACAAGCTCTATTTTTTCGCCGCCATACTGCTTAAATGCATGGTTGTACTCTTCTGTTATTTCGTATATGGTTTCTAAACAATCTGCTACAAAGGCAGGTGAAAATGCCAATATTTTTTTATTGCCTTTTGCCGCACGTTCTTTTAAAACTTGGTCGGTATAAGGTTTAATCCATTCACTGCGCCCTAAACGACTTTGAAAACAAATGGTATATTTTTCTTTAGGCAGGTTTAGTTTTTGTGCAATAAGCTGTGTTGTTTTATAACAATTGGCACGATAGCAATATTGATTTTTTTCGGTAATGGTTTCGCAACAAGTGCCCAAAAAGCAAGAATTATCGCCATAATGCTCAGATGCCTTTTTTATTTGTCTTTCAGGTAAACCGTGGTAGCTAAATAATATGTGGTCATAGCTACTCAAGTCAAATTTCTTAGCATTTTCAACATAACAATTAACTACATCTTCATTATCATAAAAATTGCTGTACAGTTTTAATTCAGGAATTACTTCCCAACCTTTTATTTCATCAAAAACTTTCTCTAATGTAGAACCTGTGCTTGATGACGCGTACTGGGGATAAAGCGGTAGTACAATTATTTTTCGTGGTTTTTGCTTGCGAAGATTTTCTAATGCTGTTTGTATATCCGGACTTTGATAGCGCATAGCAAGTTCAACCACATAATCATTGCCCAATTTTTTCTGTACTTTATCTTTTAATTGCTTACTGTTATGGAGCAAGGGAGAGCCGGTTTCTTTACTCCAAATTTCTTTATAAAGTTTTGCTGATTTTGATGAGCGAAAAGGAACAATAAACAAATTCACTAAAAAAAGCCTCCCTAATTTAGATATATCAATTACTCGTCTGTCGTTTAAAAATTCGGTTAAATATTTTCTAACGGCTGGTGTTGATGGGTTATCGGGTGTGCCAAGATTTATAAGTAGTACGCCTGTTTTCATGCTATTTTAATTTCTTACTTACTATTATTGATATCCAAATCTTTTCAGACGGTTTTCATTCGTACGCCAGTCTTTATCAACCTTTACAAATAACTCTAAGTGTATGTGTTTACCAAAAAAGGTTTCAGCATCTGTACGCGCCTGCGTGCCTACTTTTTTAATGGCCTCACCTTTATGTCCTATAATGATGCCTTTCTGACTATCACGTTCAACATAAATAACGGCTTCTATTCTAATAATTTTCTCGTCTTCTTTAAAAGATTCTACAACTACTTCGGTACTATAAGGAATTTCTTTTTGATAATTCATCAATATTTTTTCGCGAATAATCTCGCTCACAAAAAAACGTTCAGGTTTATCTGTTAGTTGTTCCTTATCATAAAATGGGGCATGTTCAGGCAGTAAATCCAGTATGCGTTTCATTACCATACTCACGTTTACATTAAGCAGGGCAGATATAGGCACTATTTCGGCATTTGGTAATTTAGCAGTCCATTCAGCAACCTTTGCATGTAGCTTGGGTTCATCAGCCAAATCCATTTTATTAATTAATAGAAGAACGGGTTGTGTTACCTTTTGTAATTTCTGTATATAACTTTCTTCTAAAGCAATATCTTCAAAAATATCTGTAATTAAAAGGAAAATATCAGCATCTTCCATAGCGTCAGCTACAAAGCGCATCATTTTTTCGTGCAGTTTGTAGTTTGGTTTTAAAATGCCCGGAGTATCTGAAAAAATAATTTGGTAATCATTTTCACTAACAATGCCCATAATACGGTGCCGGGTGGTTTGTGCTTTTGAAGTAATGATGGAAAGTTTTTGGCCAACCAAAGCGTTCAGAAGGGTTGACTTTCCTACGTTTGGGCAACCAATAATATTTACGAAACCGGCTTTATGCATTTATTTAAAAAATAGTTTGTTTAAATGGATTACAAATGTATATATTTGCGGCTCGAAAAAAGGAGTTCTTTAAAAATAAACATATTGCGGGATAGAGCAGGGGTAGCTCGTTGGGCTCATAACCCAAAGGTCGGGTGTTCGAATCACTCTCCCGCTACTACGAAAGCCTCAGTATTTACTGGGGCTTTTTACGTTTATGCCTTTCGTTTCTACTTTTTATTTGATTTTACCCTCTGGAGTAAGGAAATGGAGTAAGGAATTTTTTAAATTCATCTGCTAAAAAGCGGTTTTAAACTACCTCACTAGCACTGATTTTGAGCTTCAGTATAAGTTTCTTTTGACTTTAATCCATTCAAAAAATACTACTATTATTGCTCTAATACGTAATAGTCATTGGGCTTTCTAGGGCATGTAGAATCGAAATATAGGTTGTTCCCGTAAATAAAAAAGCGAAGCCTACACACCTTTTAATGGCATTACCTACTAAAATGAATTGAAGGGTTTACTATGGTTTCCAGCATTCAATAAAAATGCTGGTTTTGCTACACCGACTGGTTTGAAATTTTTTAGAATTAACAAAACACCGATGCTTATACTAAGAAATAAAGCTGTATTTTGCTTTAAGTTTAGAACCTTTTTATTGTGTAAATGCCAAATGAAATAAAAGATTATTGGCATAATACCGTAACTACCAAGTCTCCAAAGGATTTTCGATTCGGAAATAATGTTAGATAATCTCATGTCTGGCAGATTATCATTTATTAGTTTAGTTACAAATATTGCAAGTAAAAACATTTTCATATTGGATATTATTTACTCTAAAAATACAAAAAAAATTAAGAATTAGTTAAGAATGAAGTGTAACATAACTGTTAACAACCATATGATGTATGTTGATAAGTGTTAAGGTAAATAGGGTTACGTTCCTACGTATGAGGTAGTTATACTGCCAATTGTTGAGTTGAAAATACCTGCTTGCGGATTTTGGCAACGGTTGCCAACGATGTATCGTATAGCTTTACACATTCACGAACACTAAAACCCTTTTTTAATCCTTCAACTACTTTCGGATACTTAGCTAAAAAATATTCTTTGGCTTCAATCGTTCCTTTATGCCTTCCGCAATGTATGTTTCTAGCCTTAGCGGATTTTATACCCGAGTGAATTCTATCGATTAAATTTCGCCTTTCGTTTTTTGAAAATAAACTCATCATGTGGCATATCAGCTCTGTTTGAAAGCTGGTTTCGCCTTTTTCGTTTAATGTTTCTATATTAAGGTCTTGTAAATAAATACTGATACCAAGTTTATGGAGTTCCTCTAATAGTTTAAGTGTTTCTATTGTTGACCTACCTAATCTTGAAATCTCGGTTACCATTACTTTTTTAAACTGTCCGTTTCTTGCACCATCTAAAAGCTGTTGTATTCCTTTTCTTTCTTCGTTGGTTTTCGCTCCGCTTATTTTTTCTGTGATAACCGTTACCACTTCATAATTCAATCTGTCGGCTACTTTGTGTAAATCATTAATCTGTCTTTGAAAATCTTGAAGTTCTGAGCTGACCCTCCCGAAAATTGCTGCTGGTGTTTTCATATTGTTTCTGTTTAGGTGTTATAAAAAAAGGGTTACTGTGTTTTTGTTCGTTTTTGCTGGTTGATATAAGTGTTTTTTGTTGGCTTTTGTGTTATAGCAAAAGATTTACCTTTTATTATAACACTTTTCAAATTTGCCAGGTTTCCTGGTAGGAAGCAAATATTTTCCAGGTTTTCCTGGGCTTTCAAGGGTTTTTATTTAATCACACCTGTAAATGGGTCTAACTATAGTATACGAAAAACATGCTTAAAAATCAAGTTGCATTGTGCCAATAATCTTAGTACCATTGCAAAAGGTTGGCAGTTATGCTTCTATTAGAATTGCAAAAACCTCAAAATAAAAAAGCCACCAATTAAAAAACGGCATATTGGTGGCGAATTCTCAAAATAACGTTCTATCTCTGGACTAACCGCATGATTTGTAACCCAAATACAAAAAAGCCAAGTGCAAATAGAATAACTATTAACAGTATTAAAGCTGTGTTCATAGATAAAATTTTTTTATAAGAAAAACGGTTTTGCATATATGTTGCATACAAACTACTAAACTTTCGGAGTAAACTGTGATAATTCATAAATACCGAGCTGTTTCTCAATGTCCGTAACCTTGTTCACCATTGTTTCAAAACCATCCTCTCCAAATAATTTATGTTCATTTTTTTCAAACTCTTCTCCCAATGAATCGTATTCGTGTTTTGAAACGATTTTTCTGAATGCAGGAAACAGCACCGTATCTTCTCTTGCCTCATGTGGGCGGTACATTCTATTAAAATCAGAAAGTAATTTAATGAGCTTTTGTGTTTCTTGTTCTGATAATGTCTTTGGTTTACACAGCTCCATTACTTGGTCTGTTATAATACGTCCTACCTTATGTTGCTGACGTAATATTTGGACTAAGTCGGTTAACTGGTTCGCTTTTTCAAAACGGGGAAATAAATAATTTTCTTCTTGCTTTTCGTGGTAATCCTCTACAAAACTTCTAATAATGTTTGCTGAATTTAAAAGAACTTCACTTTGAAAAGACTCTTTATTTAAAAGCTGAACTTTACAGGTATCATAAATTAATAATATCCTGTTTAAGAGCCCATGTTCCTGCATAAGGTCTTCCGGTGGCGAAACTTCTTTTTCTTCGTCTTCTTCAGTTTCTTTACAACCTGTTAAAACACTAATACCGCTAATCGACAGGATTCCTAATGCAGCCGTTGTTTTAATGAATTTACGTCTATCAGTTCCTGTTTCCATAACTACTTATTATTTAAATTAAAGATACAATTTTACTTAAGTTGAGATTTTTTTCTTATTTTTATACTGTAAAATCAAAGTAATAATTTTTACATCGTTCTTTAGGCAATTGAACAATATGAAAAAAGATTTAGGGGATAAGAGCCCTTTAAACTGTACTAATATTGAAATAAGCATATAAAAGTGATACAATAAACTGATACAATTTAACAAAAAAATTGTATCAATTGAGCTAATTATTAACTTAAAAAGCCAGTATGGTGTCATATAGTTATGAAAATGATACTCGTGTCATAAAAAACAATCAGGGAATGTCATTTAAATAATGACATTAAGTAAGTGAAAACAGAAAATAGTTAAGGTGAAAATACTTATAGGCTTGCGATTAGTTCAGTAGTAAGCTATTTTACATCTGCCATTAATTTCCTAATAAGTGGCGAGGCAACAATTAACAATATACCACAAACCAAAGCGTAAATTGCTAAATGCTTATAACCTTCAGTATAGGCTTGCAACTTTACTAAAAGGGAGGCATTGTTATCATCTGTTGACATATCTGCACCAAATATACCGGCAGCATACTGCCCATAAGCACTGGCTAAAAACCACAGTCCCATCATCATGCCATACATGGGTTTTGGAGATAATTTAGTTACTACCGACATGCCTATGGGCCCCAAACACAACTCGCCAAAGGTTATAATTAAATAAGCAATAGTAAATACATTTAGCGAAGTAACTCCTTCGGCATTGGCGAAAAAACGTGTGTAATAAAAAACATAAAAAGCTAAAGCCAAAAGCAAAAAACCAATACCAAATTTTACAACGGTGTTAGGCTCTATTTTGCGTTTATACATGGCAATCCATAAAATGCCAACAAGAGGCCCAAAAATTATTACAAACAGCGAGTTGGAGCTATTATTTATAAAATTAGGGTCCATAGGTATAACTCTTAATAAATGGTGATGCAAATTATTAGCGGCAAATAAGCTAAGCGAACCTCCGCTTTGCTCAAAAAAAGCATTAAAAAACAAATAGAATAAAATAAAAATAAAGGCTGCCAGTAATTTTTTTTGTAGACCAAAGTCTTTAACCTTATAGGCTTCATACAAAAAATATATTGTGGCTAACGGACCTATTGTATACATAAAAGCATCGGTATAATCAGTATCCTTTACCATTATAAAAATTAAGGGTATACTTAAAAGAGAGCCTATGTAAACAGCCACTTCTCTAATTCGGCGTTTGTTTGTGGTTAAATTTAATAAGGGCGAATTACCAATTGGACCTAAGTATTTTTTTGTGAAAAAAAATGTAATCAACCCTATTACCATAACAATAGCAGCCGCTAAAAAAGCATAACTCCACGAGTGATATTTGCCTAAATACACACATAAAATGCCTCCTAAGAGTGCACCAAGGTTTATACCTGAATAAAATAAGCTAAACCCAGCATCTCGTCTTTCATCATTTTCATGATATAACTCGCCCACCATTGAAGAGATGTTTGGTTTAAAAAAACCGGTACCTATTATTGATAAGGTTATGCCTAAGTAAAAAAACTCGTTAGGAGAAACGGCAATTAATAAATTACCTAACACCATAGTAATGCCACCAAAAAAAAGCGACTTTTTAAAACCTAATATTTTATCTGCAAAAATACCGCCTATAAACGTAAAGGCATAAACAAAGGCCTGTATGGCTCCGTATTTTAAATTTGCTTGTTTATCAGTAAGCAATAATTGTTCTGTCATAAAAATAGCTAAAATGCCCCTCATGCCATAGAAACAAAAACGTTCCCACATTTCGGTTAAAAAAAGCATCCATAATTGCTTAGGGTACTTGCCTTCAAAATTTTGTATTTCCTCTAACGATAATTGCTTTTCCATACTGCTATAAAAGATGGTAAGTTATATTTTATTTAATAAATATCAGTTTTTTTGAACCTTAATATTAAATACTTTTGCGGCAGCAATTTCAAAAAATGAAGAAAAAATTACTTGTAGCAGGCTTACTTTATTTTTCACTATGTGCTTTTGCACAAGATGACGATGATAGTACAAAAGTAAATAAACAAAAAGGAGAGCCTTTAGAAGGAATGGATGTAACTTGGTGGAATGGTGCAGACAGGCGTACCACACCAACCTTAGCCGGAAAATTTTTTACGCCAACCGTTATGGTTGATGCTAACGTAACACATTCCTTCAATAACCCAATTGATAACACGGTGGTTGGTTCAACTGCCTTAGCACGTGATAATGAAATGCAAATTTCGGGCGCTAACTTGGGGGGTGATTTTTATTATAAAGGTGCCCGAGCTCATATAGTAACCCAATTTGGAACTCGTTCTACCGTTATTCCTCGTAATGATTTAAGCCCATATAAAGGCCAATATGATTTGGCTGATGTGTATCGTTATTTGGCCGAAGCTAATGCAGGCTATCATTTTAATGCGTTGTATGGTATAAATGTTGATGCCGGTATGTTTATGTCTTATGTTGGGCTTAACTCATATTATCAGGCCGAAAACTGGGAGTATCAGGCGTCTTACACATCTGATAACACACCGTGGTTTTTTAATGGAATGCGTGTGCAAATTTTTGCTACTAAAAAATTAAAAATCGAACCCTGGATAATTAATGGCTGGCAAAGCTATGGCACCTTTAATAACACCCCGGGTTTTGGTGGTAACATTACCTGGTGCCCTAATGAAAATATAAAAATGCTTACTAATAATTATTATGGACATGATGCTGCTGGTTTACCGGGCAGAACAAGATTCCATTCTGACAACAGTTTACTGGTGCGCTATTATAAAAACAAAAAATCAAAAGGCATTAGTCAAATGGCATTTTCGCTTACTGGTGATATTGGTTGCGAAAATGGCGATGGGGTAAGTGGTTTTACAAAAAATTCGGCAGGAGGGCCTCAACAATTTTTTGTAAGTGCCATGTTTTATAACCGTGTTTGGTTTTACAAAAATCATTTTGCCTGGACTTTTGGTGGTGGATATATGAACAACCCTGGCCGTTATTTAGTATTGGCTCCTACCGGAGATGCAAGCCCTTTTCCGAACCCTGCAAATCCAACCCAAACAATAGGCACACATCCGTTTACTGAAAACCCCGGTGACCAATTTATAGGTTGGGATTGTTCTACCAACGTAAGTTGGATGCCCAACCAACATGTAGAGTTTCGTTTAGAGGCTGTGCATCGCCAGGCAAGTGTAGGTTATTTTGCGGGGCATGGTGGTGTAACATCGCCAAGTGGTTATAGTTACACCGCTTTTGGTCCGGGTACTCCTTATCCAAACTGGGCACCTGATTTGGTAAAAGCTGAATCAAGGGTGATTTTAGCTGTGCTGTTTAGGTTATAAATACAACTTTGAGTAACGTGAGGAGTTATAATTATTTCTCTTCATGATATTCTTGTTCGGCATTTATAGCCCAAATATTTTCTTTAGTTGTTTTACCGTTCTTAATGTTTTTAACTACTTCAATAGCGGTAAGCATAGAATGGTCTTGGTTATTGTATTTATGCATCCCGTTTCTTCCAACTAAAAATAAATTAGAGAACTTATCTATGTAATTTTTTATCTCGTCAAACCTGTCGTAGGTTCCAAAATAAGCCGGATATGTTTTCGGCATTTTTATAACTACAGAATCCAATACATCTTGCTCATTAATTAAACCAATTTCGGCAAGCTCTTTAATGCCTAATTTTTTCATATCACCTTCCGGCATGTTCCAAAGCTCATCGGTATCGTTACAAAAATATTCTAAGCCAACCCAAACTGTATTGGGGTCTTTTACTAAAAATGGACTCCAGTTATTAAATATTTGTAAGCGGCCTACTTTAACGTTTGGTTCCTGTATGTATATCCAATTGTCTTTTATATCCGGTAATTTCATTTTACTTAATAGTAAACCTACCGTAATAAAATCTCTGTAAACTAAACCAGATGAAACTTCGCGAACATTTTGTGGAATAGGTGCTTCAAGAGAATCTATAAGTTCTTTAACAGGCATGGTTGAAATGAAATAATCTCCTTCAAGTTTAGTTACTTCATTGGTAAGTAAATTTTTTACGGTAACAGAAGTTATTTGGTCTTTATCTGTCTCAATTTTTATCACCTTCGTATTTTGTTGTAGTTGTCCTCCTTGTTGTTCAACTATCGAGGCTACCCTTTCCCACATTTGCCCCGGGCCATATTTAGGATATAAAAAGTATTCAATCAACGATGTTTCTGTATCTTTTTGGTCAATGTCTTTTTTACCTTTTACAAATACTTTTTTAATAAAATGGGTAATTGTTTTGGTAATTGATAAGCCTTTAATTCTTTGTGCGCCCCATTCAGGGCTAATTTCCGAACATTTTATACCCCATACTTTTTCGGTATAATCTCTAAAAAATTTTGCGTATAGTTTTTTGCCAAACCTATTAATAAAAAAGTCTTCTAAATTTTTCTCCGGTTTTATAGGGAAGGTAGCTGCTTTTATATAGCTAAGTCCAATTAAAAAAGTATTAAATAACCCCAGTTTCATAATGGTTTCAGGAGTTAATGAAATAGGATAATCAAAAAACTTTTTGTCAAAATAAATTCTTGATTTTCTGTTTCTAACCAGCATCACATCTTTCATGTCTCCATCAACCGAAGATACATTTGATACTTTTTGCGATTTATTTTGGTAACTTATGGTAAACTCATTGTTTTCAGAATAGATAGGCATAATGTTTTTCCACCATTCCATCACTTCGTTTGATTTAGAAAAGAAACGATGCCCTCCAATATCAATTTTATTGCCCTTATAATTAACGGTTCTCGAAATCCCGCCCCAATACTCGCTTTGCTCAATAACAATAGGAGTAATATCGGTATGTTTTTGGAATTCGTATGCTGCTGTAAGACCGGCGGGCCCACCTCCTATAATTATTGCTTTCTTTTTCGACATTTTATAATTGACTTTTCATATACATTAACGGCTAACAAACCTCAGTATAATTTACCAAAGGTGCAAATTCTATTTTTGAATTTTTTATAGTATTTCTCCCCAACCTTTTCACGCATTTATACGTGGCATGGGCTGTTTTGTTCATCAAAATTTTATTATTAGGTTTGCTGTATATAGAAATACACTTGAATATAGTAGTCAAGAGAATGAAATTACTGTAATGAATAAAAAGTCTAAAACTACCAGTCAAAACTCCTCGTTTTTTAATTTTTTGTTCGAAAAAAAGCAGAAAAAGAGATTGGCTTTAATGGGACTCTTTTATCTGATTGGATACATTGCTTTAATATATATGTATCCCTATGTGGATGGAATAAGTGATACCGGAGGATATATCCAATCTGCAGCTCAAAACAAATACTTAGGTTACCGACCTTTTGGGTACTCAAAATTCTTAAATATACTTCATGGTATTTCTACTTCCATGTCTTGTATTGTTTTTGTACAATATTGGTTAAGTGCTATTAGTACGGTAATTTTTGTTTTTACCATTAAATATTTTTACCAACCAAAAAACAATATAGTCGAGTTGTTTTTCGAAATCTTTTCTATTTGTTCCATTACCGTAATTTATCTCACAAATTGTGTTTTAAGCGATTCTTTATTTACCAGTTTAACGGTGCTGTGGATTGTTACCGGTATATGGTTTATTAATGCTCCAAAAATGTCTTCTAAAACCATGTTGTTTGTAGCTCATCTTATATTACTTGCGTTTATTTTTGCTGTAAGGTTTACCGGACTTTTTTACATAGCTATTACTATTTTAATTGTAGCAATAACCCTTTTTAAGCAAAAAAAAGTAATCGCAATTACATTTATATCTTCTGCAGCACTATTGTTTGTTCTTTTATACAGGGGGCAAATTAATTCAACATACGAGTTAACAAGAATAAAAACCTTTAGTGCTTTCTCTGGTTGGCAAATGGCAAATAATGCCTTACATGTTATGCCGTATGTAGATATAGATACAAATAAAATAACAAACCGAGAGGTAAGAGAATTTACTGTTTTTGCTTTAACATACAAAGACAAAATTCGTGAAAGCGTGGAGCATACTCCACATTACTCAACCGCGACTTTTATTTGGGATAAAAATATGCCTTTAAAGCAATTTTTGTTCATTAAAATAAGGCAAAAAAATATGGAGTACTTAAGAACCTTTACCTATTTGGGCGAAAATGTTTATAGCAAATTTGCCGGAGAAATGATGAAGCAACATCCGGTTGCGTATTTTATGCATTATATTTTGCCTAATACATTAAGTGTTTTATATCCAAATCATGATGATGTGTTTGTAAAATACACAGGTGATATTCCGGGGGAGTTATTAAAAAATTGGTTTCAAATGGATGAAAAAACCTCGTTACATTCTAATAGCAATTTTGTCGCAAACACCTCGGTTTTTTTATCTTTATTCCAATTAATTACTTGGTTATTAATATTTGCAGCAGTTGTTTTTCATCTAATAAAAAAGCAGTACAAACAATGGAATCCTATTCAAAACAAAATTTATTGGAGTCTGGTATTTTTTGTGCTTAGTTATTTGGCGTTTTATATTTACGCGTCTCCGTTTGCTACCCGCTATATATGCCCAATACATGTGTTGCAAATTGCAATTATATACTTGGGTATAAACAGTTTTGAATATAAAAAACAGTTAGATGAAGATGTTACCCCTTCATCACTATAAAGCCAAAAATTAAAGCGTTCCTCTTTCTTTGTCTAAATACGATTGCACCACATCAATGGCATTATCAATTACATCGCTTAAAGCAGTTATATAAGTTCCCGGTTTTGCTATAGATAAAGCGTGTTTTAAAGCCTCTACTTCTTTAGGAATATATTCGTACGATTGTTTTGGGTTTACTTCATCAATTCCTTCTACTAATAATTTTACAATATCATCTGCTAAACGACCTCTTAAAAATTTATCCTGACGAATTATAATATGGTCAAACATTTCAGCAGAAATTCTTCCCATATCTCTGATATCATCATCGCGCCTGTCGCCTGTGCCGGTTATAATCCCAATTTTGTATGGAGATTCTATAGTAGATAAAAATTCTTTTATCCCTCTGAATCCATCAGCATTGTGTGCAAAATCAATTAGCACTTTATACTCTTTAAAATCAAAAATATTCATTCGCCCGGGTGTTTGTGCTGCAGACGGAATAAAGGTTTCTAAACTTGTTTTAATGTCTTCAATAGTAAAGCCATATACGTATGATGCCAGCGTTGCTGCCAATACATTATACACCATAAAAGTTACTTTACCACCAAAGGTTAGCGGTATTTGTGTTGCTTTTTGTACCCTGAATTTCCAATCGCCTTTTTTAATGGTTATATAACCATTTTCATAAATGGCGGCAATGCCACCGTGTTTACAATGTTCAATTATAATAGGATTGTTTTCGTTTATACTAAAATAAGCAATTTTACAATCTGTAGTTTTAGATATAGAAACACAATGCTCGTTATCGGCATTTAAAACCGTATAGCCATCTCTTTTAACAGCACGAGCCACCACACCTTTTACATTGGCCATATCTTTAAGCGTGTGTATATCGGATAAACCCATGTGGTCTTCCTGAATATTAGTAACCACAGCCACATCACATTTTCCAAAGCCTAAACCCGAACGTAAAATACCACCGCGTGCGGTTTCTAAAACAGCAAACTCAACCGTAGGGTCTTTCAAAATAAATTCGGCGCTAATCGGCCCTGTGGTATCGCCTTTAGTTAGCATCGAGTTCTGTACATAAATCCCATCTGATGTTGTGTAACCAACTCTAAAGCCATTATTTTTTACAATGTGTGCAATTAAACGGGTAGTAGTAGTTTTTCCATTTGTACCCGTAACAGCAATAATAGGAATACGACATGATTTACCTGTTGGATATAACATATCAAGCACCGGAGCTGCTACATTTCGGGGTAAACCTTTAGCGGGTGCTAAGTGCATTCTAAAACCGGGTGCGGCATTTACTTCTAACACCACACCGCCAGTTGTTTCCAACGGTTCACTAAGGTTAGATGCCATAATATCTATGCCACAAATATCTAAACCAATAACGCGCGATATGCGCTCGCAAATAAAAATATTATGAGGATGTACAATATCTGTAACATCAGTAGATGTTCCTCCTGTGCTAAGGTTAGCAGTGCCTTTTAAATAACATAACTCACCTTTTTTTAAAATAGTGTCTAATGTAAAACCGTGTTTGGCAAGTTGGTCATGTGTTTCTTTATCTATGCTTATTTCAGTAAGTACATTTTCATGTCCGTAGCCTCTGCGAGGGTCTTTGTTTTCAATTTCAATTAATTGCTGAATGGTAGATGTGCCGTCACCAATAATGTGCGCAGGTTCTCGTAATGCTGCTGCTATAAAACGATTATTAATAACCAATATTCTAAAATCATATCCCGAAATAAAACTCTCTACAATTATTTTACGCGAATATTTTTTTGCATGCTCAAAAGCGGCCTTTGCTTCTTCAACTGTTTTTACGTTGATAGATGCACCTTTGCCATGATTGCCATCTAATGGCTTAAACACCAAAGGGAAGCCAATTTTTGAAATAGCTTCATCAACTTCATGCTCATAGGCAATGCACATTCCTTTAGCTACCGGTATAGCAGCATCCTGTAACATACGTTTTGTTTCATCTTTATTACTTGCTAAATCAACTGCAATAGAGCTTGTTCTATCTGTCATGGTAGCCCTAAAACGTACTTGGTTTTTGCCATAACCTAACTGCACTAACGATTGATTGTTTAATCTGATAAAAGGAATATCGCGTGCAACAGCCTCGTCAACAATGCTTCCGGTACTTGGTCCAAAGCGTTCTTGCTCACGCATTTTACGCATGGTTATAATGTCATTTTCTAAATCATATTCGTTTCCTGCTACAATAGCTTCTGCAATTTTAACGGATGCTTTTGCCGCATACATGCCAACAGTTTCTTCCATATATGAAAAAACTACATTATACATTCCTTTAGTGCCCGTGCCTCTGGTACGCCCAAAACCACATTCCATTCCGGCTAAGGACTGTATTTCTAAAGCAATATGTTCTATCACATGCCCCATCCAGGTGCCCTCAACAACACGTTCAAAAAAACCGCCTTCATGATTTTTAGAGCAACGGTGCTTGCGCATTGATGGCAACATTTTCTCTAACCGCTGTGCAAAGCCATCTATTTTATTGGTAGGAAACTCTTCTAATTCTTCTAAATCTAACTTCATTACAATTAGCTTTTTTCTGTAATTAGACCAGTAATTGGGGCCTCGCAGGGTTTTAATTTCAATGATTTTCATAGCAAGAATGTAAATTTTTATCAAGATACCCTTTGTTTACTATATAAACAAAGGGCTGTTTAAAATAAAGCTGTAATTTAGATAGTTAAGGTTAATTAATCGATAGGATAAGGTTAAATTTGTTAAGTAATAAAATGTATGATGAATAATCCAAAAGGTAAGTTAGTAATTATAGGTGGTTCGGTTGATAGAGGCAGTTTTTCAGAAAATCCTGATGACTTGAAGAGTAATTTAAAATTTTTTGAAAAGGGAATTTTAAAAAGAATAACTACCGAGTCGATAAAAAACAACTTATCTAAATTTGAAATTATTACTACTGCGTCAAGTATACCGGAAGAAGTAGGGGATGAGTACGTAAAAGCATTTGCACAATTAAATGTTTTAAATGTAGGTGTACTAAATATAAAAACAAGAGATGAAGCAAACTCACCTGAAAGCTTAGAAAGACTTAAAAATGCAGATGTTGTTATGCTTACCGGGGGAGATCAGTTACGTTTAACATCAATTCTTGGTGGTACAGCATTTCATCATTTATTAATAGATAAATATCAAAACGAAAATTTTATTATTTCGGGTACATCGGCCGGGGCGGCAGCCAGTTCAAATAATATGATTTACCAGGGTAGTAGCCAGGAGGCTTTGCTAAAAGGAGAAGTTAAAATTACAGGTGGTTTAGGTTTTATTAATAATGTAATTATAGATACACATTTTGTACAACGTGGCCGAATAGGTCGTTTATTGTATGCTTGTGCAAGTAATCCAATAAATTTAGGAATTGGTTTGGGGGAAGATACCGGGCTATTAATTATAGATGGCAATAGCATGGAAGCAATTGGCTCAGGTTTAGTTATGTTAGTTGATGGAACTCAAATGCGAGATACCAGTATAACAGATGTTGAAATGGGTGCTCCAGTTTCTATTGAAAATTTAATTGTACATGTTATGGCCTTTGGCGACCATTACGATTTAAAGAATAAAAAACTAACTATTCAGCACGGAATAACAACTTAATTGCTATTTATAAATTGCAATAAAAATATCCTCGCTCGAAGTTTTTTTAGCACGATACATTCCTTCCGAATTAAAAGGCAGCTCTATATCCCCTTTATTATCTAACGCAATTAAACCACCTTCACCTCCAATTTTTACCAGCTTATCCATTACCACTAAATCGCAAGCTTCTTTTAGTGTAAGTCCTTTATATTCTATTAAACAAGAAATATCATAAGCTACAACCGAGCGTATAAAAAGCTCGCCATGCCCGGTGCAACTTATAGCACATGTGTTGTTATTGGCATACGTTCCTGCACCAATAATAGGGCTATCACCAACTCGTCCGTACTTTTTATTAGTCATGCCACCTGTGCTTGTACCTGCAGCTAAATTGCCTTGTTGGTCTATAGCCACAGCACCAACGGTACCAAATTTTTTTTCTCCATTTTCAAATTTATCCTCAGTGTGGTCTAAAATCATCGTATCACTTTTTTTTGCTTTTTGTAACTGGTCGTATCTCATTTGCACAAAAAAGTAATCATCATTTTCAAAGTCGGCATTTACTTTTTTAGCGAAATCCAAAGCACCTAAACCGGCTAAAAAAACATGCTCCGATTTTTCCATTACAGCCCTTGCCAAGCTAATAGGGTTTTTAATATTAGTTACGCCAGCTACTGCACCCGCTGTTAAATCTTTACCATTCATTATAGACGCATCCATTTCATTTTTGCCTGTATTGGTAAAAACAGCGCCTTTACCGGCGTTAAATAATGGGTTGTTTTCCATAGATTTTATGGCCAACTCAACTGCATCAAGAGAAGAACCTCCTGTTTTCAAAACAGCTTCGCCTGCATTAATGGCATCTTGTAAAGCACTTTTATATGCCAGTTCTTTCTCAGGTGTCATTGTGCTTTTAAGAATTGTGCCTGCACCACCATGTATAGCTATTGCGTATTTTGACATGTTTTTTATTAAATTATTAATTAAATCTAAGCTTACTTGATTTTGAAGATATACAATTAAAACTTAGGACAAGAAATTAAAACCTTTTTTGTCTTTCTACTGCGCTTAGCAACTTCGTATATAACCGATAATTCAAAAGAGCCTAAAGAACGGGCTACTGTTAATCGAGAAACTGTTATATCATAACTAAAACCTATACGTGCATCGTACTTTGCAACATCTACGCCAATTAAAAAACTTACGGCATCGGCATTTAGGTAACCTGGGGCATAATGTTTGAGTGGCAAACCACGATACCACAAACCTAAATTTAAAGGGGCTTTAAAATAATAAGCGCCTATATCTAACTGGTCAAAATTATTTTCGTGTTTATAATTAAACGTTGGCGAAAAATATTCCATTAATTGATTTCCTTTTTTTTCAGTGATAAAACGATAACCACCATGTAACGAAAAGTCTATAGGTTCTTTATTATTACCATCTTGGCTAAAAGAAGTATTTGGTGTATTAAGATGTTGCGCTGAAAAGCCCAACCAATAAGTAGCTGAATTAAGTAGGGCTCCGGCATTTATATCCATATAATTCACATGGTTATTCATGTTCAGTACAAAAGGGTCTACTGTTGTACTTTTGTTAGAATAAAGTTGATCATTTAAAACAAGCTTACTTATATCGATACTTTTATATCCATAGCCAAGTTGAATGCCTCCTCTTATTTCGGCAAACTTGCTTATTTTAAAATGATAGGCATAAGAAAGCATAGCCAGAGTAGTGCTTATGGATGGTGTTCCTGAATTATCCTGAAGCAACATTAAACCTATACCACTATTAGCCGAGGCAATATTATAATCATAGCTTGCTGCAACTGTTTTATAAGTAGTAGATATACCGGGCCATTGGTCGCGTATATCAGCTACAAAACGATGCTCATAAGTTTGCCCCGTAAAAGCAGGGTTTAGATACATAGGCATGGCATAAAACTGCGTAAGCTGCGGGTTTTGCCCTTTTGCATAAGTAACTGCAAAAATTAAACATATATAGAATAATTTTTTTCTCAAGGTTTTTTATTAAATAAAATTTTTAAAACTTCTTCGTCATTACTATTTAAAGATTGCTTTACGATGGGAAGTAAATCTAACTCAACACGCTCATAATCTTTATACTCGGCAACTAATTTGTAACTACAATAGGGGTTTACTGCTATAATAAAACTCCCTGTGTTTCCATTGCTGTGATATAAGCCACTTACCTTATTAGTTTCTTTATCAACCAGTGTTATTTTGGCAGCAGCAGAATGCTCTGATTTGCCATATAGGGCCAAACATCTTTTTATTACTAAATCTGTTTCACTATAATGCATGTCTATAAAATAAATGTCTTCGCTTTCGTATCCCGCTTCGCCAAAGTTTTCATTTAAAGAAGAATAGTAACCATGTTTTGCATTTGCATTTACCACAAAAAATATATCGTCTCCAACGGTGTTTATGGGGTAACCAACATCATCTACTTTCTCAAAATTCCAGTCTTCATTTATCTTGGTTTTAAAAATATCAAATTCGCCCATGGTTTCATGTCCTTTACTGCTAAAATACAAGGTAACGCCATCAACACTAATAAACGGGGCATCCTCATCATACTTTGTATTTATAATATTTCCAAGGTTTGTGGCTAAACTCCATTTGCCATTTGGTAATTTTAAAACTCTATACAAATCTTTCCCGCCATAACCACCTGGTTTATCACTCGAAAAAATAATACAATTTCCATCTGGACTAAAACAGGCGCTTACCTCCTTGTATTCGGTGTTAATTTGAGGCCCTAATTTTTCAGGGTTTGTCCAACCTTTGGCAGTTGCCTCTGTAGTATATAAATCACCACTTAAACCATCGGCACTGGTTCTATATATAATCATTTGTTGTGCATCAGCTGATAAGGCTACACAGGCATCATGCGTTTTTGTATTAATTGGCGAGCCAATATTTTGGGCATTAGTCCATTCACCATTTTTGTTGTAGCTAACATATACATCTTCATAATAATTTCCCCAGGCATCAGTTGCATCATCAGTTCCACCTGGTCTACGGGAAGTAAAATATAAAACTGATTCATCTGCTGAAATAAGTGGCACATAATCAGGAAACTTTGTGTTAATGCTTGCCCCAATATTTTTAATAATTGCTTTATGCGGATTGCTCATATACTCGGCAGCATGTTTTGATATTTCTATAAGCCTATCTACTTCTGTATTTTTCACCTCTCGTTTATTTTCATCAAATTTTTTATATCGCTGGTAATGTTCAATGGCATCATTAAACTTATGTTCCAAATGAAATATTTTTGCTTCGTAAAATTGCGCTTCTGCATATTTGCTTTTATCTACTTTAATTAGATATGGTAATATAGAGTCCGGAAATTCTTTCAGTTTAAATTTACAAATGGCTATGTTTAAATTTAGTTGCTCGTTTAATGTATCCTCTTTATAGATAGATAAATATTTTTTCTCGGCATTTTTAAAATCATCTGCATAAAATAAAACATCGGCATCATTTAAAGTTTCTTTAAATTGTTTGCTGTGATTTTTTTGCGCGTAGCATGACATGCTCACTAAAAAAGTAAGAAGAATAAAATATTTTTTTTGTTTAAAATGCATTTATCTTAATAAAGTAAGGTCTCCTGCTTTCTCAATATTTAATCCATCGAACGAGGTACCTCTTATTTTCCAAATGTAAGTTCCTTGTTCGCACAATTTACCTTTATAATAACCATCCCATCCTACTTTAGTATCTTTAGTAACAAAAAGTAGTTCGCCCCAACGGTTAAAAATATCTAACTCATACGTTTGCAAACCACTTATATTAGGATGAAAAATATCATTATCGGGCGATGCGGGGTCAAAAACACCATCTGCCGAAGGTCCTGCCGGACTTGGGGTAAAGGCATTTGGTATCTGTATATTAGTTTCTGTACGAGCTGTTACCAACGAAGGATAAGTAAGTGTATCTCTACACCCATACTGTGATATGGCAATAAGGGTAACAGCAAACTGCCCCTGTTGTTGATATATATGACTTGGACTATAGTCTGTTACATCGGGTGTGTTATCTCCAAAATTCCATATATAGGATGTAGCACCTCCACTGTGATTAGTACATACAATCGGGTCTATACCAACAGTAACTAGTAAGGGTTGTATAATAAAATTAGCTATAGGGTTGGGGTATACGGTAACATCATTTACTATAGTCATACTATCTTTTCCACCCGGTCCGGTTACAACAAGTTTAACGGTACGAATTTTTATAATACTATCAGTGTTGTTGTTGTTATATTGATGTGTAACAATGGTATCTGTACCAGACTGAGTGTTACCATCTCCAAAATTCCAAAGATAACTACTGCCAAACTGAGATGTACTTTGAAAAGTAACCAGAAAAGGTGTACATCCTTTACCTCCTCCTATAAAACTTGCAATAGGTGGCGGGGGACTAATAACGGTTATTTTAGTTATAGAATCTCTGCAATAAGTGGAGCTTACTGTTAAAGTAACACTATATGTTCCCCATGTGTTATAGGTGTGGTGTGCGGGGCTAACCTGCGTACTTGTGGTTCCATCACCAAAACTCCAATTATTGGTAAATGATGATGCATTAGCCGTTTGGTTAGTCAAGCCTATTGTTGCTGCAGGAAATATTTGTGGACCGCTCGGTGTAAGGTTAAACAGAGCTGTTGGTTTTGGATAAATATCGTACGTGTGCGAAAATGTTGACGTACAACCGAACGAATTTGTTGCAGATAATGAGGCGACGTAAAGCAAAACGTTTCCTGTAGTATCATTATAGGTGTGTTGCGGTTCAAATGCATTATTTAAAGGGTTACCATCTCCAAAATTCCAGGTGTAAGTTGTAATGGCTGTGCTTTGTGTAGTATTATGGAACTTAACATTTACAGGAGCGCATATAGGCGTATCTGCATAAAAACTGGTAAGTACTTTTGGAAAAACATACAGATACTTTTTTGTAGTGTCTTTACAATTATAAGGAGCGTTTGTTACTATGAGTTGTACATTAAAAGAATCCTGATCGGTTAAAGAAGTGTTTACAAAAGTATGATTCGGGCTACTAAAGGTAGAAGTTGTACCATCACCAAAATTCCAATTAACAGTTGTTGCCCCTATTGAGTTGTCTGTAAAAATAGGTGTAACCGGCGAACACCCTGAATCAGCTGATAAACTAAACGACGCGGTTGGTTTTGGGTAAACAGTTATTTTTTCAATAGTTGTATCGGCACAATTAAAACTATTATTACCTATAAGTTGTGCCGTGTATGTTTTTACAACTCCCAATGTATTGGTGTATACATGTATTGGGTCGTTTAAAGTTGATGTAGTTGTAGCATCTCCAAAATTCCAAATATAACCACTCGCTCCCTGGGTAGAGTTAATAAAACTTACTTTTAAAGGTGAGCAACCTACGGTATCGCTTGTAAAACTTGTATGCACTTTTGGAAGGACATACAGATATTTTTGGGTGGTGTCTTTACAAGCAGAAGCATTAGTTATAATTAATTGTACATTAAACGAGTCTTTTGTTAAGGCCGTATTGGTAAATGAATGCACCGGATTTACTGCAATTGAACTACCTCCATCTCCAAAAATCCAAGCGACAGATGTGTAACCGGTCGAGTTATTAGTAATAACAGGATTGAAAATAGAACATCCCGAATTTGTATTTAAACTAAAGGAAGCCATAGGCTTTGGCAAAACGGTAATTTTTTTTGTAAAAACATTTGTGCAACCATAAGTGCTGTTTTCGGCATAAAGTTCTACTGTATATGTTATAGCAGCAGTTGTTGTATTAGTGTATATATGTGTTGGATTTGTTGTAGATGTTATTAATGAACCATCGCCAAAATCCCATGCAAAAATGTTTGCGTTTTGAGATGTGTTTGCAAAAGAAATTTTTAATGGCGAACATCCAATCGTGTCACAGGTAAAGTTGGCTACCACTTTAGGAAAAGCATATACATATTGTTTAGCAGTGTCTTTACATGCAAATATATTAGTTACTACTAATTGTACATTAAATGAATCTTTTGTCGCAGTTGTATTAGTAAATGTATGAACAGGGTTTGCTAAAATTGAAGTGCCTCCATCGCCAAAATTCCAAACAACACCCGTATCACCAACCGAACTATTTGTTATAGTAGGTGTAAATGCAGAACAGCCTGAGTTTGCACTTAAACTAAAAGACGCTGTCGGTTTTGGGTAAACGGTAATTTTTTGCAGGGCTGTATCAGCACAATTAAAACTATTATTGCCAATAAGCTCTGCTGTAAAGGTTGCTACACTAATTGTTGTGTTAGTGTATATATGTACCGGGTTTGCTGCGGTTGATGTAGTTGCTGCATCACCAAAATGCCATACATAACCGCTTGCACCTTGAGTAGAATTAATAAAAGTTACTTTTAATGGAGAACAACTTATGGTATCGCATGTAAAACTTGCGTGTACTTTAGGAAGAACAGATACATATTTCTTTGCAGTATCTTTACAAGCAAAGGCGTTAGTTACAGTTAACTGTAAATTAAAAGAATCTTTTGTTAAAGCCGTATTAGTAAATGAATGTACCGGACTTGCTAAAATTGAACTGCCTCCATCGCCAAAACTCCAAACTACACCCGTATCACCAACTGAATGATTAGTAATAACAGGTGTAAAAACAGAGCAACCCGAATTTGTATTTAAACTAAAAGATGCTGTAGGCTTTGGGTAAACCGTAATTTTTTTTGTGAAAACATCTGTGCAACTAAAACTACTCGTACTAATAAGTTGCGCAGTATACGTTATGGCAGCAGTTGTTGTATTAGTATATATGTGTACTGGGTTTGCTATTGTTGAAGCTGGCGACCCATCGCCAAAATTCCAGCTATACGTGTTTGCGTTTTGTGTTGAATTTATAAAAGAGCTTTTAAAGGGAGAACACCCTATGGTATCAGTAGTAAAGTGGGCAATTACTTTCGGAAAAACATATACTTTCTTTTTTACCGTATCAGTACAGTTATGAATATTGTACGAGATTAGGCTTACCTGAAAAGAGTCTTTAGCTGATATAACCGGACTATATGTGTGATTTGTATTTGTAGCCGTTGAGTTTCCCCCATCGCCAAAAAGCCAATTAAACGAAGTGGCGTTGGTAGATTGGTTTGTAAAGTTTACCAACAAATTTGCACAGCCGGAATCTACACTTTGTGTAAACGCAGAATTGGGTACAGGAAAAACATATATAGGTTGCTTAGCTGTATCAACACAATTAAACGCATTAGTTGCAATAAGCTGTACCGTAAATGTTTTTGTGGCAGTAGTTGTATTAGTAAATGTATGTGCCGGACTTGAGCCAGTTGATATTGGGGAACCATCACCAAAATTCCATTGATAGGAAACTGCGCCTGCTGATGCCGGAAAATTTACATGTAACAATGTACATCCGGAATCGGGTAAAGAAGAGAAATTAAATTGAGCTTGTGGATAGGCTTGCACAGTTTGTTTAGTAGAATCCTGACAACCTCCTGCATTAGTAACATGCAAGGTAACCGTATAGTTTTGTAAAAAGCCTGTTGTGTTTTGATAAAAATGTGTGGGTGTTACCGATGTAGAGGTTGCTGTACCATCACCAAAATTCCATAAATAATTTATGGATGCTGTAGATGAGTTGGTAAACGTAACATTAAACGGAGCGCAACTCGCTAATGCATTTGAACCAAAGGCGGCAATTGGTTTTCCAAAAACTTTTATAGTTTTTTTTGTAGAATCTTTACAACCTGCAGCTGATGTTGCTACTAAGCTTGTTGTAAATGTTATGCTTGATGTTGTAGTGTTACTAAACGTTTCTGTAGGACTTGCAATAGTAGATGTGTTACCATTTCCAAAATTCCAATTATAACTACTTGCTCCAAGTGTTGAATTGGTAAAGGTTACTACCAATGTCGGGCATCCGCTATCGGGTACATTAGCAAAAGATACAATAGGTAAAGGGTTTAACGTTAAAGGCACTGTAATACTATCTGAACAATTAGCTGTGGCAACACTTAATAAAACGCTATAAGTTGCCGCTGTAGTGTATGTATGCGTAGGATTTTCTGTAGTACTTCTAACGCTGCCATCACCAAAATTCCAACTCCATGTTATAATATTATCTCCAACAGAATGAGTTGAATTATCAGTAAAGGTTATCGTATTTTGTGCACATAAAGCGCTTGTAGTAAATTGAGGTATAGGCTTTGCGTAAACAGTTACTGTATGTGTTTTTGTATTGGTACAATTATTTGCCGATGTTGTTTGCAGGGATACTGTATATGTGCCAAAGGTGTAGGTTTGTGTGGGCGGAGTTTGCCCGTTAAATGTATTGCCGTTTCCAAAATTCCATTGCCAACTAACTGCTCCGGTAGATCCATCAGTAAATGTGTTAGTAACGCTATTACAACCAATGGGCGGGGTAAACGTAAAGTTTGATACAGGAGATGGAAGTACGTGAACTACTAATCTTGCTGTATCCTTACACGAATTTGGTGCGCCTGAAATAAGTGCTACTACCGTTACCGTGTAAGTGCCTGAGCTTGCGTAAGTATGTGTTTGCGGGTTATGATTTGTATTGCTGTAAGTGCCGTTATCTCCATAATTCCATTGATACGAATAACCTGTTGAACTTGTATTGGTAAACGTAAAAGAGGTTCCTACACACGTAGTATCTTTACTTGAAATGAGCCCTGCTGTTGGTTTACTTACAATGCTAACGCTTATTGATGTAGTATCTACACCGCACTCATTACTATCATATAATATTACAGTATAATTTCCTAAGGCTGGGTAAGCAACTGTTTTAGGAAACGAAGGTGGCCATGCGGTCCAGTTTATAATAGAATCATGCCCTGTACCCCAATAATTTCCAAAATCCCATTTTTCGTAACGTATACCGTTATTGCCTTGGGCAAAACAATTTCGCGAAGTAGTATTTGTAAATGTAAACGAGTTGTCGGGCCAGCATTTTAGCACAGCATCGGGTGTAATGCCGGCTTGGTCTTTATCATAAATTTGTATGGGGTTAAACTGCGCTTTAGTTGGGCTACCAAACGTACAATAGTTTTGCGCACTAAGCGTAACAATGGTTTGGCAGTTTACAGTGCCTTTATTATAGGTGTGTGTTACAGTTTGGTTGTCGTTTGTGTAACTATAATTTACACTCGGACTTCCATCACCAAAATTCCACGAAAATGAAGTTGTTTGCGAAACATCGGTACTTGAGTTAACAAAGCCAAGTGTAGCAGGGGCACAGGCTGTAGTTACACCTCCAACGGGAATTTGGATAGACGCGTTAACCGGTTTTTCCATTACTACAACACCCGATAAAGTGCAAGAAGGGGCGCTTGTAATTAATTGAATAATAAATGTGTCAAT
>JABDDQ010000026.1 GCA_013287545.1 Bacteroidota bacterium
TACTTCGACCGTAAGCATATCTCCATCGTCTGCTACTATTTGTAATGGAAACAATACAACACTAACTGCAAGCGGAGCAAGTAGTTATTCATGGTCACCTGCTACAAGCTTAAGCTCAGGAACAGGAGCAAGCGTAACAGCTAGCCCAAGTTCAACAACTAATTATATGGTAACAGCATTAGATGGCAGTGCTTGCATACAAACTAAAACAGTTACTGTTACTGTAAACCCGCTTCCTTCAGTAAGTATTAGTCCAGCTACTCCAAGTATATGTGTTGGCGGCACCGTTGCTTTAACCGCAAGCGGAGCAAGTACCTATTCATGGTCACCTGCTACAGGATTAAGCGCAAGTACAGGAGCTTCTGTAACAGCTAACCCAAGTGCAACAACAACTTATACCGTAACAGGAACAAACAGCAACGGATGTGTAAAAACTCAAACGGTTCTTGTAACTGTAAACAGTCCGGCTACTTTAACTTTTAGTCCTTCAGCACCCACTATTTGTGTTGGAAGCACAACAACTATAACAGCGAGTGGAGCAAGTACTTATTCATGGTCTCCTGCAACAAATTTAAATACAACAAGCGGAGCAACAGTAGCAGCTAACCCAAGTTCAACAACAACTTATTCGATAAGCTCAGCAGGAAGTAATGGTTGTGTAGGTACAACAACACTATCAGTTGCTGTAAATGCATTACCAACGTTAACCTTAAGTCCATCATCACCTGCCGTTTGTAATGGAGGCACCGTTGCCTTATCAGCTAGCGGAGCAAACACCTATTCTTGGTCTCCCGCTACAAACCTAAGTGCAACAACTGGTGCAAGTGTAAATGCTAATCCTACCACAGCAACAAATTATACTTTAACAGGAACAAATACGAATGGTTGTATAAACACTAAAGCCTTTACGGTAAATGTAAATGGTTTACCAACTTTAGCTGTTAGCCCAACTTCAGCTACTATTTGTGTGGGAAACAACACTTCTTTAACAGCGAACGGAGCAAGTACTTATTCATGGTCACCTGCTACAGGATTAAATAATGCTAACTCAGCAAACGTAACAGCCAATCCAACATCTACAACAAATTATACTGTAAGTGGCACAAATGCAAATGGATGTGTGGGAACAACTACGGTTACTGTAAATGTAAATCCTTTACCAACTTTAAGTATCACTGCAAGCCCGACAGCAATTTGTGTGGGTGCAAGTTCTACGTTAACTGCTAGTGGAGCAAGTACATATTCTTGGTCACCTGCAACCGGATTGAGCAGCGCTAATACAGCAAACGTAATGGCGAATCCAACATCTACAACAAATTATACAGCAAGTGGAACAGATGCAAACGGTTGTATTGGAAACCAAACAATCAATCTTGTTGTAAATCCATTACCAAGTATAAGTATCAGTCCAAGCAGTCCAATTGTATTAGGCGGACAGGGACCAACCATCACCGCTAACGGAGCAAATACTTATTCTTGGTCTCCTGCAACAAATTTAAATACGACTACGGGTGCAACTGTAACAGCTATGCCGCAAATTACTACAGGGTATACCTTAACAGGAACAAGTGCCGCAGGTTGTGTAAATCAAACTCCATTTTCTGTTGGTGTTGAATTATGGCAGCAAACAGCTGATACATTTCATGCGCCTATTTATTACAACGGTAATGTAGGTATAGGTACCAACAACCCTCAAGCTGCTTTAGATGTAATTGGAAATGCTATCATCACAGGAACACTAACTACAGGTGGGTTAAACTCTACCAGTTCAAATTTAAATGTGACTACGCCTGCGGTGTTTAAAGATAGTGTGACTCTATCTTCTTTAGCAACTGCTACCACTACAACAGGTTCAGGGAATAGATATTTACTACTGAAAAATAATGGTGTTATAGTTACCGGAGGTGGTGTAGGACAAACACAATCTGTAAATAGCTGTAATTCACTTCTGCCAAGTTGGACCATTGGAGGAGATAATTTAGCAGGACTTACTCCATCAACAGGAGGAGATTTAGCTTTAGGCACTTGCGATCAAAATGATTTAGTATTTAAAGCGGGAGGTAGTAAAGCTTTATGGCTTACACCAGCAGGTACTTTAGGTGTTGGAATATCAGCTCCACAGGCAATGGTACATATCAATACAACTTACTCTCAATCCGGCAATGCTACCCCAGGTCTAATTATAGACGATCAAGATCCTTCTGAAAATACGGCTGAGTTTACAGTTAATAGTGATGGAACAACAAAAATAAGTGTTCTCCCAAGTATTTCATTAGGTGGATTTCCTGATGCATTTAGTGTTAATACTCAAGATCCTCATTTTCAAGGGTGTCTATACTGCGCTGGCACAGGAACTAATGCATATTATAATCTTTTTAGAATTGATAGGGCTACTGGTCACGTGGGTATTGGTACGGCACCCACATCTAACGTAAGTTCATACAAAATGCTTACCGTGAGCGGAGATGCTTCATTTGCAAATTATAATGCTTCAGGAAATGGGAATACTGCGGATGGAATAACTGCAATAGAGATTTTAGGGAACAATCAAGTACCTACGCGTAGAGGTATTACAGTTGATAATGACCCTAACGGCGATTTCAATTTTTATATAAATTCTAACCAATCAAGTTCTCAGTTTAATTTTGTGAATGGTGCAAATGGAGTAGTATCTTCTTCTAATCCTGCAATAGCAACAATTGGAAGTACAGGAATGTCAATTGGAAATGATGGCGCAGGTAATACTACAGTTCCGGTAGGTTACCAACTGGCAGTCTATGGAAAAATTATTGCTCAAGAAGTTGTAGTTAAATTACTTCCTTGGCCTGATTATGTTTTTACAAAAAATTACAAACTAAAAAACCTTCTTGATCTTGAAAATTATATAAATGAAAACCATCACTTACCAAATATTCCAGCAGCAAAAGACATTGAAAGTTCTGGTGTTCAGTTAGGTGATATGGTAGGAAAACAAATGGAAAAAATTGAAGAACTTACCTTGTATATGATAGAAATGAAAAAAGAAATAGAAAAATTAAAACAAGAGAATAAAGAACTTAAAGTGCTTATCAACAAATAGGAGTATTAATTTTCTAATTAACTTTTTATGAAACTTTTTTTAAAAATAATTCTGCTGATTTGTTTTGGGTTTACTTCGTTTGAAGTGAATGCCCAGCAAAATACGGGAACTATTACGGTTACTGATGACCCCTCATCATCTCTAATAAACACAATAAATAACCAAGATGATTTCGCTAGAGACGAGGTTCATTTATTACCAACAGGCTCGGGAGGAGAAGTACATCTGCTTCCACAATCCAGCACTGACGAGGTTCACTTACATATAGATCCAACTATTATACTTCCTGTCAACTATCAATCATCCAATGGAAGTAGTACAACTAATCCAGTAATAACAAAAACCATTGATATGACGTTACCAGTTGGAAGCACATCTGGAAGTTTTAATGTTAATCAATATGGTGGGTTAAATTATAGTATTCCTATTGACCTCCCACCAGGTACAAATAAAATAATACCTTCTCTTTCCATTAACTATAATAGTTATGGGGCAAATGATATTTTAGGGTTTGGCTGGGGGATTTCCGGTGTTTCTAGTATTGGAAGAACTCCACAAAATTTATTTTATAGCAATAATGTAGCTCCAATTAATTTAGATAATAATGATTTATTTAATATAGATGGCAGTGTAATTCTCCCAACTAGTGGCTTAAATGGACAAGACGGATCTATTTATGGAACAGAATCAGAATCATTTATGAGAATTACTTCACATGGAACTACAGGGTCTGGGCCAAGCTGGTTTAATGTTGAAACAAAGGAAGGCATTACAATGGAATATGGAAACACTACCGATTCTAAATTTATTCCTAAAGGTCAAAGTACAGCACTTAAATGGATGATTAATAAAATGTATGATAATTATGGTAATTATGTTTTATTCTCATATCATAACAAAGATGGCGAGATTTATATAGAAAAAATATTATATACCGGCAATACTGTAGCCAATATTACACCTTTCAATTCTATAAATTTTTATTATGACCAAAGACAAGATAAAAACACTTCATTTATAGCTACAGGAGAAATCGATGAAACCGTTATTTTACGAAGAATAGAAGTTACAAGTGAAAACATTCAGGTAAAATCTTTTGACTTTAATTATTCTTACAATAACTATCAAAGTTTTTTAAATGAAATAATTGAATCAGGGTCGACTTCTGATCATTATAATTCTATGCAATTTTCTTATCAAGATGACCTTTCTGCATCTCCCATTTCTGTTGCCTCTACAATGACGAATAATAATTTATTTTATAAATATCAACCCGTGGATATGGACGGAGATGGTAAAGCAGATCTTGTTCGATTTGGAGGTAGTTTTATTACAGGAACTGGTAGTGGGTCTACTATCGGATCGGGTCAGTTATATGGACCGAGTTCTCTTTCTTTAGGTTCGTTGTACATACCTTCTTCGCAATTTAATTGGTTGGGTTGGGATATTTTAAAAAACAATAGTAGTAGTAGCTTTAGTACTGTTGTATCTAATTCCTCATTTCCAAGTAATTTATACTTATTTAATGATTTTTATCCTATTAGTAGTGGTGCAGTAGGAAATATGTTGTTAGAATCTACCGACTTAGATGGAGATGGAAAAGAAGATATTTTAATAACAGGAGTTTCTGAAGGTTCTATTACTGCAAATGGATTTTCTTTAACAGAATTCGATATTTACCCATGTCTTGCAAAAGACGATTTTGCTATTCCCTCTACGCCAATAGTTGCGTATGGAGATCCCAACCCTAAAAACGTATCGCAAAATATCCGATTTATGGATATTAATGGAGATCAAAAACTAGATATTTTTAATATTTATCATGATCCCGGATATTCCCCTGTTAACAGTAACCAAGGTACTTATAATGATATTATGAGGGTTTGGCTTGACGTTACTAATCCTACTCCAACTATTCTTACCTCTCTACCTGCCACAAGTAATACAGCTCTTTACGGAACGGATTCCCCTCTTGATTATCCATATGATTTTTCATCAGCCGTAAATGCGGATATCGATGGGGACGGGAAAACGGAGCTTGTAAATGTTTTCGATGGACCTCATTCACAACAATTTATTGTAAAATATGTAAATAGCAATATTGTTTTTCAACAAGATAATTCAGGCTATACATATTTTCCACAAGGATATTCTACTGATGAATGTGTGCCAATAACAAACCCCGTGCCATCTCAAGATCACCTCAATTTCTATGGGGATTTCAATGGAGATTTAATCACAGATGTTTTAAAGTGTATAAAAAATCAAAGTGGGAATAATTGGACGGAAGATTTTGGTCAAGGAGATGGAAGTTATAAGTCTGTTGCGTTGTCTAGCACAATGCCTGATCCATATTCGTGTAGTAATTTAATTATGATAAAAGATTTAAATTCAGACGGGAAATCAGATATTCTTGAGCTTGTATTTAATAATACTACTAGTGGCCCTAGTTATGGGGCTACTTACCAAAATGGAATGAATATCTATTATTCTTTAGGAACAGAATTTATAAAAGAAACACAAACCATAACTACAAAAAATTCGCTAAGTAAACAAGCTGTTGATTACGATTTTGCAGATTTTAATGGCGACGGAAGTTTGGATTTAATAACTTCATATCCCAACTCTGGATTTAATATAAATCCAGATATTATATATTTTTATAAAGGCGTTAAATCAAAATACCTATATGAGGTAGTTGATGGATTTAATATCGCTAACAAATTTAGCTTTGATCCCCTTTCGTTTCCTACTAATTCGACGTTTTATACTCAAAACTCATCAAATGCGAAAACATATCCACTGCTTAATTTTAATGGACCTTTATATGCAGTTTCAAACATTACAATACCAGATGGAATCGGAGGAAATAACGTAACAAGCTATGCATATCAAGATGCAATTATTCATAAAAATGGTAAGGGATTTATTGGTTTTTTGACTGTAACTAGTTATAATTCTACTTCTTTTATACTAAATATAAAAAAATACGATTTTAATAGCACTTATTTTAACTTATATACTTCTAGTTCCTCATCTAATTTACTAACATTCTCTGCGTTAGCACCAACAATCACTCCAATTTCTACAGAAGTTTATACTAATAACACTACAGCATTAAACAGCGGTAGATTTTATACTGTAATCAATAATGTTTTATTTAATGATTTAATAAGTGGAAAAACAGCAAGTACGGATTTGGCATACGATAATTATGGAAACTTATTGACTAGGACTGTTAACACAAACTCAAATTATGATGTAGAACAAGAAACAAATACTTATACTCAAATGGACGCCTGGATACCTTCGCGGTTAGCTTCGTCAGCAATAACTACTACAAGAGGAGGAAACACATCTTCAAGACAGTCGACATACAACTACAATGCTACAGATAATGGACAATTATCTTCAATTTTAGATGACAAAGGACTTAATACAGAATTTCAATATGATGGAAATACAGGCGTTATTGTGAAAAAACTAATTTATGCTTCTACCGTGCCACTCCGAAAAACAGAATATACTTACGATGCTAATTTCCGATATCCTGTAAGTATTACAAACCCCTTAAATCAAGTTTCCAATTATACTTATGATGGTCGCTGGGGAAAAATTTTAACCTATCAAGGTGTGGATGGATTAACAACCACCTATACTTTTGATTCTTTTGGAAGATTGATAGGATCAAAATCTCCTGATAATATAACTTCAACCACTAGTTATAATTGGGTACCAAATGGATCAATGCCTGGTAATGACCCAATTGATGTATCTGATATTTCATATCAGATAACCAAACAAGTGACAGGTAGACCTACTGAGAAAAAGTATTATAACACATTGGGGATGGTGAGAAAGGAAGAGACAGATGGTTTTTCAGATAAAATTTATAAGGTTATTGGCTATGACAATAAATCTAATGTTACTATTGCAAGCTTACCCTATCAAACTACTTCAAATGCATTAACTCCTGTGCTTACGACAACTACTTATGATGCATTAAATAGAATTATTAAACAAGAGCAAACTGATAATATTATTCAGACACCATTACTCACAACCTATCAGTATGCATATAGTAATGGAAATACAACTATTACAACTGTATTACCAGACGGGATGACTTCTTCCAAAACAACTGATCCGACAGGCTTAGTTATTGGTTCTACGGACAATGGAGGTAATGTTACTTTTGACTATTTTGGGAACAGAAAAATGAAAACCACTTCCGTAAATGGTTATCAAATGATGTCTGCTTCATATGATAATTTTGGAAGGAGGCTTAGTTTGACAGATGGAAATTCTGGTACAATGCAATATACCTATGACGAACTCGATGAATTAATTACTCAAAAAGATGCCCTTAATAACACTTATACATTAACTTATGATGTTATGGGAAGGGTTACACAAAAAATTGGTACTGGAGAAGGAACATATAGTTATCAATATAATACAAGTGGTAATGGCATTAACAAACTACAGCAATCTGTTTCACCTACTGGTGTAACTAACAATTATACTTACGATGCTTTAAACAGAATCCACAAAATAGATAAAACAATAAATGGAAATGTTTTTACAACTCAATATGAGTATGATGTTTATAACAATTTATCAAAGATTAGTTCCCCAAGCTCTAATAATTTCGGAGTAATGAGAGAATATACTTCAGCCGGATATCTTAATAAAGTAAGTGATAATAATGGCCAGTTAATTTGGCAAGCTGACGAAATGAATGGACTTAATCAATATACTAAATACACTCTTGGCAACAATGTTCAAACTCAAAAATTATATTCAAATTTCGGATCTCCAATAAGTTATATGGCTTCTGGCACACAAAACTTACAGTTTAGTGTTGATGAGAGAAATGGAAATCTTAATAGCAGATCGGATGCATTACTTGGTTTAAGTGAAGCATTTACCTACGATAATCTAAACAGGTTAACTGGTTCATCTGTCACCACTCCAAATGTTTCATACCCCGCCCAATCAACTAGTTATAGCCAAAATGGTAATATAACTCAAAAATCAGATGCTGGCACTTACACTTATTCATCTATTAAACCAAATGCTGTAGAAACTGTTTCAAATCCAAATGCAAATATTAGCCTTACCGAACAAGATATAAGTTATACTGCTTTTAATAAAGTTCAATCTATTACAGAAGGAGATTACCAATTAAATGTATTATATGGATCTGATCAACAAAGGGCCAAAACAGACTTATTCTATCAAAGCTCTTTACAAGGTACAAAATATTTTGTTGGTAATTATGAGAAACAAGTTAGCACTGGTGAAATACAAGAAATCAATTATATAGATGGCGGCGATGGTTTAGCCGCAATATACGTAATTGATAATGGAGTTGGAACTATGTATTACGCCTATACTGATAATTTAGGTAGTATTTTAACGTTAAAAGATCAAAATGGAAATAAATATGCTCAGAATTTTGACGCATATGGAAGAAATAGGAGTCCAAGTGATTGGTCTTATAGCAATATACCAACTATTCCAAATTGGCTTTATAGAGGGTTTACAGGCCATGAACATTTACCGGAATTTTCTTTGGTTAATATGAATGGACGGATGTATGACCCACTAATTGGTATGATGCTTACTCCAGATAAAGTAGTTGCTGATAATACTAGTACTCAAGGGTATAATAGTTATAATTATGCACTGAATAGACCAACCGTTTATGTAGATAAAAGTGGAGATTGTCCGATTTGTGTGATTTTGGTCATAGCTATTATTGCGGCAGTAATAAACGTTGAGGAGAACACAGGACCTGGTGCTTCAACTGAGCAAGTTGTCGATGCTTTTGTAACTGGATTCTATGCGGGAGCGTTTGCAGCGACAATAGGGGTTGTTGCAGCCCCGGTTGGGATTGGTGCTGGAATTCTTACAGGTATAGGTTCCTCTTTAACTTCTACCACTATTCTTTCATATGGCAATCACGCAACATTAGGAACCCCATTGGCAACACCGCAACAGTATCTTACATCTGTTGCAGTAGGAGGGTTATTAGGAGGAGCTGCAGGAGGAATTGCAGCTAAGCTTGCACCCGTTCCTACAAATATTGTAACTGGAGAACCAATAGTAGAAGTATTGGATCCTTCCATATCAATTAAAACATTTGAACCCGAATTAGTGGGTAGCCAAGAAATTACCGTTTCTGAACCAGCTATTCAAAGCGCTGAGCCTGCAACAATCCAAGAAGGTACAACGTGGAACGTTGAAACAAAACCAAATATTAGTCAAGATGTTAAAGCTCTTGATGGAAATAATAATGTAACAGTTGTTGGTGACAGAAGCAATATAAAGATTAATGGTTATATAGATGATATTGATGCTAAACCAGGTATGTATCATAAATTTCCGGATCTTCTTGACAATGAAATTATTCAAGGTGGGGCATGGGCACAAAGGTTAAAGGATGGTGCAAATTGGTTTGAAGCACCTGGTTCTTGGTCATATTTAGATGGAGCTGGCAATGTAAAAACAGTTTATGGAAATTATGAAATTGGAATTAACGAAAATGGTATTATTTTTCATAAATTATTTAAACCTTGGTAATATTGTTGTGTACATAAATTATAAAAAGAAAAAACAATGAATCAGTTTGTAGAGTTTAAGGATTTTGAAAACAACTATATTAAAATTAATGTATTAAAGCATCGAAAAAATTTGAATCTGCACTTTATTGATAACATTATTTATATTAAATATCAAACATTTAATTTGAGCTTTAATATTAACTGTGAAATGCAAGATTTGGAATACCTAAATGATGGACTTAACATGATTAAAAACGGCAAAATTAAAACCTGTTTTTTTAATCATAATGAAGAAATTATCTCTTTAAAATTTTTCATAGATGAAATTCAAAATATTACAATTTTTACGGAAATTAATAACGATAAAAAAAACCTTAAATTTAGTTTAGAGTTTTTGCTAAGTAATATTGATGATGTTATAATCAAATTAAGAAACATAATAGAGTACCCAGTAATTGATAAATAGATACTTTAAACATAATGTATCTTTAATTAGGGTAAGAAAATAAGTTAAAATTATAAATATGATGAAAAACCAAAGTATGTTTCTTTTAAGTGTTTTGTTCTTTTTTTTAACTATTCAATTAAAAGCACAAACTACAGTACAATATAGCTATGATAAAGCAGGAAATAGAATTCAAAGAAAACTATATGTATGTACTACTTGCCGACCGGATCAACAAAATGGAAAGGTAGCATCTCAGGAAAAAGACACGACTCAGATACTAGCTGCGCAGCATGGTCTTAATGTGTATCCTAACCCCACACAAGATAAAGTAAATCTCACATTAAGTAATTTAAAAGATGACGAAACAACATCTGTTGTAGTAACCGATGAAACAGGAAAGACTGTTTATAGTGCAAAAAACCTTCAACTTCAGAATGAAATCAACGTAAGCACTTTTAACAACGGTACTTATTTTTTTAGAATTACTATGGGCAAAGATGTGATGGTTTATAAAGTAATGAAGATACAATAGGTTGTAAGTGTTTTAAAAGTTTTTACGAAAAATGGTATAGTATAAAGAGCTTATGTTTTTTGCAAATATTGTTTCATAAAAACAGATTCTGCTATATTCGTTCAAACACGATATGTTAGTAGATCACACAAAATACAAGAACATAAAAATCACCGAAGCGGATATTGTATATAATATATTAAAAGAAATATTTAACACGCTTGAACCATTTGAAAAAGACAAGGAACATTTGTATGCAATAGGTCTTACAAGAAGAAATACCATTCGTTATATTGACCAGGTAAGTATTGGTTCCATGATTGGAACAGTAGCCGAACCGAGAGAGATTTTCAGAATGGCCATTCATCAGGCAGTCGGTGGAGGCATAATTTTAGCGCATAATCATCCTTCCGGTAATTTAAATCCAAGTGAGGCTGATATAAGGCTTACTAAAAGGGTGAAGAACGCAGGAGAGATTATTGACATCCGTTTAATGGATCACATTATATTTACCGAAGAGGGCTTTTATAGTTTTACTAATGAAGGGGTGATTTAGAATAGCAGGTTAATATATTTACATATAGAAAGGCAGATTAAAATAGAATCGCACGCTGAAAAAAGAGCCCTTTTTAGGTTCTATGCCGCATTTCTTCAGACGGAGAAACGCGGAGTTTTTATCTCAAAAACAGCGAATGGTTCAAGCCAGGCCAACTTATCGCAATATTACCATCAGTCATTTTAGCTAAATTTTAAAAAGAAAAAGGAGCCAGCAACGAGCTCCTTTTCCCCATAACAAAAACAGCTAATTACTTGATCTTGTAACCAAGCTGTTTTCTGGCAATTGTGATCAAAGCTTCTATTCTATCCGGTGTCCATTGATTTGATACCCCGATAGCACAATCACGAAGTTTGATTTCTTCTTCCGGCTTAATAAAGAAGCGCTGGTACGGTTTGCTTAGTTTACGCGCTTCCTTGATTTCTTTTATAAGTCCATATGGCGGAACGATCTCATCTTTAAAAAGTTCCAGGGCAGTTTTCAGGCTCGGCTTTTTCTCTTTGGCATATTGAGTGATAACCGCATGAGCCAATCTTCCCTTATTGTATGTGTTACCATTGAACTGGTATGTCGTCATATCCCTGCCGGCTTTCTTTTTGGGTTTGGTTACTTTTTCTTCTTTCTTTTCTTTCTCTTCTTTCTTTTCCGTCTCTTCCTTTTCAGGAGTTTCTGTTGGCTGTTCTGTTTTTGTAATTGGTGCAGGTTCAGCATTGTCTTTTAGTTTTTCTGCATCAACCAAGGTGTAATGCTTCTTACCTTCATTTTCTTTCATCTGAACGGCACCGTCTTTTATCAGTGCATTCATCACAGTATAGATCTGCAAAAATGTAATGCTCCCTTTGCTGGCTGCATTAATCTGATGTGCCGTTACAGTTGTGGTTTCTTTTAGTGTCTGAACGATGACTTCTCTTACTTGCTCTGTTTTCATGGGGTTTATGTTTTGGTTATAAGCGAGTATAGAAGATTCCTACGACACGGCTGCGGAGAAATACCTGTATTTGCAGGTAAAATAAGGCGTAAATGCAAAAGCTCTTGGTTTCCAAGAGCTTAGAATTGCAGGGAGTTTCTAACGACTTTCTGTTGGTTCTTCTTTGGGTGCATACTTTATTGAAAGATCGAAAAATAGTTTTTTGTCCTCCTCTGAAAATTCTTCCCGCAGGGCATACATGTCTTCGAGCAAGTGTTCAATACTTATTTCTCTCATGTCTTCCGGCAATTCAAATCTTAATCCGGCTTCAACAGGATTGGTTTTTGAAATCCCCAACAGATAGCATACAAAGGAGCTCTTTACATGCTCCTGAACTATCTCAAGCGAAACATTAAGTTTTTTGGCTGTGGAAACTATTCTTTCCAGGGAAAGAATGACATCTTCCGCATTCATTTGCTTTATTATTTTCAGTTCCGTCGCTATCCTGTATTTGTAATAGTCGGTAAGCTCCCTTAATTTTTCAATTTCTCTTTCATAAACGAGTTCTTTAAGTTGCTGTGTCATGCTGATTGGTTGCTTTTTTTTATTGCCATACATTATATAGGGTATTTGGACTTATCTAAAAGCAGAAACAATCAGTAAGAAGGGCTACCGGACAGGTTTCTCAAAGCATTTATTGAATTGCTCGGGATGATAGGTTTTAAAATAAGCCAACTGGTACGCTGTTTTTGCTCTATTCATTAGTGCATCTTTAGGATAGCAATAGGAAGAGGCAAGAAATACATCTGACGCTATGTGCCTTAAAATATATTTGCTTTCTGTGGTATTCTTTAAGCCCGCTTCAATAAATCTTGCATAAAACTCTTTAGGATCATCTTTGTTTTCCAGCCAATATTCGTCTTTCAGTTCTGATATTATCCGATGGCTCTCTCCTTTATTAATCCCAAAAACTATGGACATGACTTCCGCGATATCTTCTGTGTATAGCAATGATCCGTGTGTTTTATCATATACATCATGTATCCTTTTATCGCCATTGAGTTTTTCATCCGACCAGGCGCTTCTTAAACCTATATACTCTTCCACAAAGTAATCGTTTTTCCACGCGCTGAAAAACATTGCATTACGGAGGTCATGTAAGTTTTCTAACGGGAATTCATCCATCCAGTTAGACATCAATGTATTTTCAAAAATGTTTTCTAAATCTCCCTTTTTTAGAAACTCATACACTTTTGAATCATTATAATTCATTAGTTCTTTTTCTAATTGTGACAAATAAGTACCGGCTGTTTCACCGCTTTTGGAAATTTCTTTTTCTAAAACGGCTCTTTTTAATTGTTCTATCATGGTTTGTTTTTTACTTAGGGTTTATAATAAGTATCAAATCACAGCTATTTAATTACTTGGTATCAAAGGCAAACAACAGCTCGCCCTTATTCATGATGAAATAAGTATCGCCTGATTCGCCTGTATATAAGTAAAATACATTATCGGCATGATAAGAATAAACATAATGGTATTTCAGTAGCTCTGTGATTAACTGCTCTTCAAATGCTGCTTTGGTAATTACCTTAGAGGAAGCCATGACTTCTTCCAGGTTCAGATGGAACTGGGTTCGAAGAAGGGTAAATAGTTCAGGGTAGCTGTATTTGGAAATCGGCAGCAGGCGGCTGTTCTCAAGTCTTTCCATATTTATCTTCTGCATGACCTCATAAGAAGACAGGTTTAACCTGCCGTTCTTATCCAGAACAGTCTCATCGAAATAAAACTGCTCGTAATATTCAATTTTCTGAACCGCTTCAAACAATTCGTTGGCAATAGCATCTTTCTTTTCTATCGGTAATTCATGTGATATCAATAGTTCAATAAGATCGATCAGTTTTGTATCGCTCGCCCGAAACAAGATGTTGGAATCAAAATACAAACTGCCGGATATTTCATTGATGGTATACAGCTTAAAGTAAAATAGGCTTCTGCCTTTTGTACCGCTTACGAGCCAGTTTCTGATCGTGTTCATCTTTTTTTTGTTTACACGAGTATAGCAGATACCGGCGAAAACACTGTTGTTTCAAATGCTAAAAACTGGCGCATGGCTGGTCAATTTGTCCAAATGGTTCATTTTGTTCAATCATTTCTTGCAAGACTTAGCTGAAATACTAATTTTATGCGCTTTATGAAATGTATGCTGAAAAAGTATCTGTTACTGATAACTGCTGTTGTTGTATTATCAATTCAGGTAAAGGCGCAAAATGATGTCGGCTATCTAATCAATCAGTTTCAGAGAGTAGTTACAAGCCAGCAGGATTCAGCTTCTTACTATCTGCATACATTAGAAAAACTTAGAACCAAAGACAACCAATCAAAGATTTTAAATTGTGAAGCCATTTTTGTTGGCAGATGGGAAAGTGATTACCAAAAAGCATTGAAGTATATAGATACCGCATTGGTAAGTGCAAAAGACAGTACTGATTATTATCTGGCTCTTAATTCCAAGGCTAATTTTTTTAAAGAATTAGGCAAGTACCCGGAAGCCGTTAAAATATATACGGATTACTTAGGTTACGCCAAACGAAACGACAAGAAAAAATTGATTGGCAAGATATACAGCAACATAGGTTCAACTTATGCCTATGCCAACAAAGATGTGGATGCCCTGCCCTATTTAAAACAAGCTTTGATCCATTTTAAAAGTGCTAAAATGGATTTGGAATATTATAGAGCTTCCATGATACTGGGCTCATCTTATATTAAATTAGATAGCTTGCAACAAGGCGCATATTATTTGCCTGGGGCAATTAGTTTCTTTAAAAACACGAATTATTATTTTTTCTATGCAGATGCGATGAAAGAATATAGTACCGTAAAGTATAATTTGAAACAATATGATTCTGCTATCTATTACATGAACGAATCCTATAAGATATTTGAGAACCAACATACGTTGGAATCACTCGCGCTTATTTCACTGAACCTGTCGAGTTGCTACCAGAAAATAAAAAATATAAAACTAGCGGAGCAATATGCCGCTTTGGGCTACAAATACGCTTTAGACAATCAGGCACCTGATGTTATTATGATGGCAACATATAGTAATTATGAGTTTTACAAAGACCAGGAACGCATTGACAAGGCTTTAACTTTTTTTGAATTATACGAAGCATACAAGGATACTTTCATGAATGCGGAAAAAGAAAGCGAACTGAATGCTTTAAACATCAAATACAAAACCGTAGAAAAGGATAATGAACTTTTAAAAAACAAAAATGACATAACCGAAAAGAATTTTCTAATACAAAAGCAGCACACGAGGATTTACTTTATTTCTGCTTTGTTTATTCTTACCGCACTTATTGTAGTGTTAGTGTCTTATCTTATCAGAAAGCAAAGAAAACTGAATAAAGAGCTGACAGAATTAAATGACTTTAAAAACAAGGTAATAAGCATCATATCACACGATCTTCGTAATCCTGTGGCAGAAATTGCAAGTCATAGCAATGAAGAAGATATAAAGAACAAAGCTGTAAGCGCTTTGAATATTCTGGAGAGCCTCCTTAACTGGAGCTACCCGCAATTAAACAAGAACCGGTTAAAGCCCGTAACTATAATTCTTTCAGAAATAATAGAAGATGTTAGGGAGCAAATCTCTTACCTGACTGACCGCAAGCATCAGAAAGTAAATGTGAGTATAAATGAGAGCTTCACTTTTACCGGTGATTATGATACTACGCTCATTATTTTCAGAAACCTGCTTACCAACGCGTCAAAATACGCCGATGATTCTGAAACTATTGTTATTTCTCAGACAGGTAACGAGATCAGCATCATAAACACCTGTACTAAAACAATCGAGGCAGGCACCGGCATAGGTATCAAATTATGCGAAGATTTAGCCAGGCAAAACAATTACAAATTAAGGATAGAGTTTAATAATAATATAGCTACCGCTTATTTGAAGGTATGAGTATCAGAACCGTTTTATTAGAGGATAACAAGAAAGATTTACAGCACCTGGTAAATGAGCTGAAAGAAATTTCATTTATTGATGTGATTGGCAGTTTCTCAAATCCGGTTGAAGCAATTGAATTTATTTCTAAAAATAAAACAGATTTAATTATATCCGATATTGAAATGCCCGGTGTAAATGGCATTGCTGCTATTAAAATGCTTTCCGAGCCGCCTTTGGTTATATTCATCAGTTCATATCCCAAGTATGCAGTTGAAAGCTTTGAAGTAAAGCCATTGCATTACTTAGTAAAGCCTTTTTCAAAAGAGAATTTATTAAAAGCAACTTACCGCGCTTTAGAAACCATTAAAACCAAAAGCACTTTCCCTGATGATTTTATGTTCGTTTATACGGACAAGGTTTATGAGAAAGTTTCATATAGCGATATTCTTTACATACAGGCTGAGCAGAACTTCGTAAAAATACATACTACTCAGAAACCATACATGGTGCTTGTAAGCATATCCGGCTTCCTAAAACAGCTTCCTGCCGGACAATTCCTGCGCGTGCATAAGTCATACGCGGTAAACATACAGAACATTAGCAGCTACACCCATCAGGATATTTTTCTGAATAAGGCTACCATACCAATCGGTGAGGCTTACAAGGAACAAACCATCAATTTTCTATCCGCGCTTACTATTTCACGCGGTAAATAATATACCGTAATCCGTTTCCTGTACTTATTTGGGTTGTTCGTGTACTTTTTCGGGCAGTTCATCAACTAAATTTAATCGAAGCCTTCATCCGCATAAGTTTGCGATCAAAACGCATACTTGTATTCACTTAGAACTATAATCACTAAAAATAACTTTAGACAAATTTGTCTAAGGTTGGCATGGTGGGATAGGAAAGAGATTTTGTACAAGTTTTTTATAAACTAAAAAAAAATGAAAAAATGAAAACAAATGTAGAAATGTTTAAACGCTGTGCAAGACAAAGTGCCGAACTCTTAACAGAAGATCATGTTGCTATTATGGTATTACCGGAAGGAGGTTTTACACTATTAGAAAAAAGGAAAATCGAACTCGCACTTAATGACTGTGAGATTGAATGGGATACATGTGCAGTGATTTCAAAAAAAGTAAGTAAGCAATAACCTCAATCAAGCTAAGTGAGTGGTATAATTTATTTAAAGGAAATTATAATCACCATGCCAACCTTAGACAAATTTGTCTAAGGTTGGCATGGTGGGGATAGTAAAAAGATGATCGGTACAAGTTTTTTATAAACTACAAAAAAAATTAAAAAAATGGAAACAAATGTAGAAATGTTTATTCGCCATGTAAGAAAAGTCATGTTACGCTTAACAGAAGATGATATTGCTCTTATTGAAACACCAGAAAAAGGTTTTTCAAGATCAGAAAAAAGGGAAATTGAAGGAGTGCTCCATGACTGTCACATTATATGGGGTCAATGTGCAATGGTTTCAAAAAGAGTAGGTATGTGACAGCCCCATCAAAGCTAAAGTAAGCGGTATAATTTATTCAAAGGAAATTATAATCACCATGCCAACCTTAGACAAATTTATCTAAAGTTGGCATGGTGGGGATAGGAAAGAGGTGATCGGTACAAGCTTTTTATAAACTATAAAAAAATGGAAACAAATGGAAACAAATGCAGAAATATTTATTCGCTATGCACGACAAAATTTACACTTTTTAGAAGAAAATGATATTACTCTTCTTGTAATACTGGAAGAAGGTTTTTCAATGTCAGAAAAAAGGAAAATCGAACTGGCCCTCTATGATTGTAACATTGAATGGGGTCTTCAATCAGCAGAAATTTCAAAAAGAAGAATAGGTAAGCGAGCTCCAGCAAGGCTAAAGTATGAATTAAAAGAAATTATAATCGCCAAAAACAACCTTAGACAAATTTGTCTAAGGTTAACGTACTGGAAATCATACTTGTTTTCAACTATTCATTTTGATTCTAGTCGAACTCCCTTTACTAATGGCAGAACAAATAATCAATTAAAACAGTAACGATGAATAAAGTAATTACAAAAAATATTTCGGAGGTAAAGAACCATCCGGTAAATGAACAGATTTATACGATGTCCATGTCAGTAGAAGATCTAAAAGAGTCCATACAAACACATGGGCAACTCACGCCCATAACCATTAATTCCGAAGGCATCATTATAAGCGGGCACAGAAGAGTAAAAGCCCTGTCGGAACTGGGGCATGAAACTGTAGAGGCCATTGCAAAAGAGTATGCTTCCAAAGAAGATGAAGTGATGGAAATCATCGCTTTTAATAACCAGAGAAAGAAAACCTATACAGAATGCATCAATGAAATAACCACCTATAAAGAAATGTGGGGTAAGAAGCAGGGCGAACGGACGGACCTAATAGAAGGCAATGAAGAAGAAGAAAAAATCACCACACGTAAACGTATCGCAATTGCCTTGGGTATGTCAGAAGGAAATATCCAGAGCCTCGAAGCCATAAATACGAATGCGCCTCATCTGATTCCGTTTATAAGCTCGGGTGAATACAGCATTCATGGTGCGTTTGAAGAAACAAAAAAAATCATGAAGAAGATTGCTGAAGAAAATGGAATAGAGCCTAAGGTAAGAAATCCTAAAACTCTGGAGAATAAAGAAGCTGAAGAAATGGTTCAAATCTATACTTACCACTGTAAAGATTGTGGGCGAAAATTCAACGAACAAAAATAAATGGTTATGGAAAAACAAATATTTGTTCGGAATAAGAGAGATAAGAATACCTCTCCGATTAAAAAATTTAAAAGGGAAACAAAAGAACCCACTTTAATTTCTCTTTTTTCTGGTTGCGGCGGTTCAAGTGAGGGATATCATCAGGCTAAATTCAAGGAACTTCTTGCTATCGAAAAAGATAAAAATGCAAGGGAATGTTTTAGCTTAAATTTTCCGGATGTACCTGTTGTTGACAACGATATATCCAAACTAACCGGACATGAGATTTTAGATATGATAAAACTTGGTGCCGGTGAACTCGATTTATTTGATGCAAGCCCTCCCTGTCAGTCTTTATCACCGGCTAATATAGGCAGAAACCCTTTCGACGCGCGTGGAATGTTATTCTTAAAAACCATCGGTTTAATAGGTGAAGTTCAGCCGAAGGTCTTCCTGATTGAAAATGTAGCAGGCTTAGTAAAAGGCCAGAACCTGAAATTCTTTAATATGGTTTTTTATGAGGCAAATAAACTCAATTATTACTGCGAATACAAAATTGTAAAAGCAGAAGAGTTTGGAGTACCTCAAGCAAGAAGAAGAGTAATCCTAATTGGAGTCAGAGGAGATATACACAGGAAGTTTGGCCCATTTAAATTATATCCTGAACCGGATCTGGAAGGCGCAAAAAAAATGCGGGTATGTGATGTCCTTCCACATATAACTGCTTTTTCTCCCGGGCAATTTAAAGATAGAATAACTTTCAGTGATCAGCCTGTTTGTACTATTACTAAAACAGCATCCATGTGGGTATATGAAAAAGACGGCATACGAAGAAAGCCCACCATTGATGAACTGAAAAAACTTTCCTCATTCAGGGATGATTTCAAATTCACGGGTTCAGACCTTCAGCAATGGGCAAGGATTGGAAACGCTGTTCCTCCTAATATGACCAAGGCACTTGCGGAACATATACGTGATAATATACTTACTCCTGCCGTTTTGGAATATGCCGATTCGGAAGAAGCATTGGAATATGCTGCGGACCTGGCTTTTCAGGCCATAGAACTAAATAACCGCCGGTCTATAGATCTCAGAAGGAAAATTCTTTAAATAAAACTGTCCCGGGTTATTAAAGAATAACCAGTTGTGAAACAAACAATACTAATAAACAATTATAAAAAATAACAAATGAAGAAAACAAACAAAAGAACCGTTGGCATCCGGGTGTCAAGAAAAAAAACTGCCGCTAAAAGAGCAGAAGAGCCAATCGATTTAGCTAAAATGATACCTAAGTTAGGAAGGCTATCTGTATCAGAAAGCAAAAAAGTTGTGAAAGCATGGCAGAAAGCCGAAGTGGCGCACATTAAAAAAGATCCCGGCAAACTGTTCAATCCTACATTAATGAGTGAGGAGACATTGCTGAATTTTATGGACTACCTGCAACTCACCATTATAGATTTTCAAACAGGGTATGTCAGGGATTTTGTTCCAACACAGGACTATGAACAGGAGCTTGCTCGTGAGAATAGAGATAGGTAAGCTAAATGTCATCGGATACTATACTCCTCCCCTCACTGCGTGGGAGGAGATAGTCCGATGTTTGATGAAAAAAAATAAAAAAGGATAATAAATGTTGAATTGGATGAGGAGCTAAAAGCATAGGGGGGGGGGGATATAGTATGTATTATGTGTATCCTTTTTAAACAATATACAGGCAACAACATATAATAATCATGAAAAAAGAGAAAGAAAAATTGACCGTGTACATTCCTATATCTTTTCCTGATATCGATATGTTAGTTACCGGAACAAAATTAAAACCGGATAAAATAAGAATCCTGCTTCACCAAATGTATCTGTCTAAACTAAGCCAGACCGGTTACGATAACACCGCCAAGGAGCATCGCTATAATCACATATTCAATGACGGCTATGTCTCACTACATTCTACATTATTGCACAAACTACTCACAAAGAATTATAAAAAGTACATATCACTTTTAAAGGAGAGGAAGCTTATATCGGTAAGGGAGTCTTATAGTTCAAACGAAGCTTACACTCCAAAAGAAACAAGCAAGCATTATAAAATAAGTAACAGGTTCCTGTACAAAGACGGTAGTGGCAGGCACTTTAGGAAAGAAACCATCACTGACAAGTGTACCATAAAAACAGTTATGAAGACATCTGATGACTTTAAAATACATGGAAGCAGAAACAACAGATCAGTACAAATGGAGTCCATACATGAGGCTCTGTACGATATGGAGCAATCAGTAAGGTTTGATTTAGAACCCGCTGAATCATGGGTAAGGGATCATTTAGCAACACTATTAAATAAAAATATTTATTCGGAAGAACAGACAGAAAAATTAAGCGATAACCTGATAGATGAACTGGAGCTTCTTAATTCCATTAATGAAGGTATTTCTTTTAACTGCAAAGTGGATCAGTTTGGCGAAAGACTATACACGCCATTAAAACGAGTTGCCAAATATATGCGCCGGTTTATGTATTTTGAAAATAATTCCAATACAGAGCTTGCTTGTCTTGATATAAGCAACAGCCAGTTATACTTTTCTACGTTACTTGTTAATAAGGACATTATTGAAACAATCATCCCTGAATTCTTACCGATAGTCAAGATTGCTGAAAAGTATGGTGACCAGATTGATTTTAAAAGATACATAGAAGCTTGCATCCATGGAACCATATATGATGAGTGGATGAGAATTGCTAATCACACAGGCCGGAATGCAGCTAAAAAGGAATTGATTCAAATATTGTTTTGTAAAAATGGCGCCAGAATGCCGAGCATTAAAATCTTCAGAGATCATTTTCCATCTGTGGCTAAATTTTTCAGGGAGATTAAAGCCTTAAAAGAAGATGCTTTACCGTTTATAACCAAGACTTATCTTGATAAGAGAGGAAACTTTAAACCGGATTCATACCATTGCAATTTGAGCTGTGCTACCCAAAGACTCGAATCACGCATATTCATTAAGATAATAAGTCAGTCCTTATTGGATAAAGAAATAAAACCGTTTTTCACTATACATGACAGCGTTTACTTTCCAAAGCAGCTGACTGAAAAAGTGCAGCAGGTTATTACAGATGAATTTCATTTATTAGGTATAGCATGTCCCAAACTAAAACTAAGTAAGCCCTGATTTATTTAATGCTTTGCAAAATCATTTCGTTAGTAAAAATACTATTGAATATAAATGCCATTGCATATAAAATATAAACTCGCATGTCCGTAACCAATGACCTGATAGAAATTAATGAACTGCTCGAGCTATTAGGTTATTCTGATTTACGCTCAGTAAGAAAATTTTGTATGGAAAATAAAATACCGCTCTTCAACTTAGGCAAGAAGACCTATACCATTAATAATTTTTTGGATATGGTCATTGCCAATGAGTTTAGTAAGAACTATTCCAATGCCGATAAAATATTGCAGGCAATAAACGATGATGACAAAGCCGCCTTGGCCAGATTAATTGACGCGCCTACGGAACAAGAAGTAAATACAAAATTTAAAAAGAGTAAATCAAACAGCTCCGCGGCTGAAAAACTGTTAAGCAAATTAAACGAGGCCTGATGCTAAAAGTACCGGCAAAATATAAGCGTTGTGGCATAAAGATAAAATGCATTACCTGTAAATGGCAAGTGGCTGATACTTGTAAAAAAAATAATAAAAGCCTTCACCTGTGTCCGAACAAAGAAAACCACAAATATTGTCTGATTGTATGTGTGCCCAATAGCCCCGGTCAAAGAAGAATCAAAATACTGGATACGAAAGATTTCTCTGCGGCTTTAACTGAACTTGAGAAATTTAAAACTGAGCTAAGTACCAAAGGCTATCACAAAGCGGCTATCCGTGATAAAGAGGTCATCACTCCTACCCTGCTTAATTATGCAACTGCTTACCTGAATTCCATGTCCGGTGAAAATACGCCTGCTATACTTATCAGAAAACGTTCAAAAGAACACATAGATGATATAACACGAACTATGTCGCGTTTTGGCACAGCACTTAAGAAAGCGGGTTATAACATCAAAACGCTTGAGCTGAAAGACATAACGGACGATGAAGTCAGCATCTTCCATACATACTTACTGGATGTACTTAAACTAAAAACAAGAAGTTATAACAAGCATATATCAGCCATGCGCACTTTTTACAACTGGGCCATTCGGGTAAAGGATTACAAAGGTTCCAATCCTTTCAATCACATTGAATTGAAAAAGGTTATTGCTATTGAGAAAAGCATTATTACTAAAAAGGAATTTGAAAAGCTGTTGCAGGTAACTACTTCCGAAAACGGTGTGGATGAACGAAACAAGAATCTCTACAAGGACTGGCTGCCTGTTGCTTTTAGGTTAGCTATTGAAACCGGTTTGCGCCGAGAAGAACTGATTACGTTACGCTGGTCTGATATTGTTCCATTGGAAGGTGATAAACTGGTGTTTAGAATAAGTAATCTAAAAGTAAACCGGATTGATACCGGTGAGGATGGTGGCAATTACCTGAAAAATGTGCCCATCACTAAAAGCCTGATGGCGCTGTTACTGGAATTAGGTTATGATAGAATGAAAGATACCGTAGCTTTTATCATTGACAGACCGGATGGATCGGATATAAACTACATGATGGATTTACTCTCGCGCAGTTTTGCGCATTTTATTAAACTGGCAACTGATCGAAAACTTGAATTTAAAGACTTGCGTAAAACATATATTACACACCTAACGATGGCTTTGGGCACAAATGCCAAACTGTTTACCGGTCATACAAATGATGCTGTTCTTAAGAGCCATTACCTGAATGGCGCTTTTCTTGCCGGTAACCTGAATGATTTTAGTGTGTTTTAAATCATAAGAGAATATCAAAACTTACTAAGAGAGGGATAAAAAATTAAGGGATAATTCTTTCGATTATTTCTTCATTTTTAGAAAAATCTTTACCACTAATTTCAATATACTTTATTTTTGGCACCCAAAATGAACCTCCCTCTATTTGAATAAAAATTTTATTTAAAATGGCCATTTTGTTGTTCATTTCGCATATCGCCTGATATTTATTATCTATTAGAGATTTAATTAGAAATATTTTTTTCTTTTTGTACGAAACAAAATTAAAGCAAAACAATTTTTTTTCGGCATCTAACATTTTAATCTCAATGCCATAAGCGAATTTTCTTTGTATGTAGTTTAAAGGTTCTATGCTTCCATCACTGGCATAGTTTTTCCAATAAATTTTAATTGGCTCTGTTATATTTAACTCCCCTTTTTCGTCATTATTAAGCACATAATTAATGACGCTAATATTAATAGAACGTTGTATGTAAAACAACAGGTTATTTATTTTATCGGGTGCAGGAAGTTCTTTTTTTCCTTCTTTACTAATTGGCTTTTGAAAGCTGGCAGAAAGCAAAAATAAAATACTCCAAAAAAATAAAACTAAAATTTTTTTATACATACTGTGGTGTGTGTTTGCTATAATGGCAAACTACTATTGTATAGCATATTTTTATGCCCCACAAATTTAAAAAATATGCAGACATAAATAGTAAATAGAAGGCACTTCAATAAAATATACGTTGAATTAATTATTGTTAATTATAGTAAACAATGAATAAATAGTTTAAATAAATTTTCTTGTAATAAAAGCTACTTGCTTTCTGCTACATTTGCCCTCTAAATAAATTCTCTCTATTATATATAAGATAATTATAAAACATCCGATAGTATGCCTCCTGAAGTAATTGTTTTTATTACGAATTATGGATATTTAGCAGTTTTTCTTCTTATATTCTCTCAGGAAATTGGCATTCCTAATCCGGTTCCAAACGAACTGGTACTAATTTTCTGCGGTTACCTCACATATCAAGGAATATTATATCTGCCTTTTGTAATTCTTACAGCTACGGTTGCTGATTTTATTGGAACAAATATACTCTACACCATTTTTTACTTTTTTGGCAGGTATATTTTGGAACACAAACCGCGTTGGTTGCCTATATCAGAAAACACACTTACTAAACTACGCAATCGTATATCAAAAGGAGGGTTATGGACAGTTTTTCTTGGTCGCCTTACTCCTTTTATTCGTGGCTATACATCTGTAATAACAGGTTTTTTGCAAATTAAACCAAAGTTGTTTTTACCTATAGCCATTGCTTCTGCGTTAATATGGAGTTCGACATGTGTTATAGCCGGAAGAATGCTTGGTCCGTATTGGAGTTATGCGGAAAACAAAATTGGAAATATAAAATTTATGATACTAATAGCTGTACTAGTTATTTTAACGATAGTTACGGTAAAATATTTTCAAAATCGTTCAACAATAAAAGATAAATCAATATAAGGGTATAGTTAAAGTTTAGTTGTACTAAAAAACTTCGTTTAAGTTGAACGAAAACCCTCGTGCATCGCCTGTTCCAATGCCATAATCAATACAAAGATTTGAATTTGATTTTTTATTCATTTTAATTCTCAACCCAAGCCCAGTTCCAAAATTTATTTTTTCAAATTTATTATTGGGCCACTCCGTAACACTTGATGCGTTAGAAAATAGAACTCCTCCAAACAACCCATTTTTTGTTAACCGAAAACGATATTCTGCTTCGCCATAAATTAAATTTTTTCCACGAAACCTTCCTTCTACATATTCTCTCGCTGTATTGTTGTAGGTATCCCAACCGGTACTTGGCAAATCAAAATAAGGAGGTGTGCCTGCTAAAGTAAAATAATTATAACTCCACAAAGCCAATACATTTCCTGATTTTTTAGAGGTTTTGATATAATGCCGAATGTCGAGTATAGCCGATTGCCAATTTGTATTACTGCCTAAAGTTTTTAAATTATCTCTTATTTGAAGGTTTGCATATGTACCACCACTTGGATTATTTGAATTTAAACGATTGTCGTATTGAAAATTTAAAGAAACTCCTGATGATGAAGATGTTTTAGATAAGCCATATTTATCGAGGTCGGTGATAATGTTTGCGGAGTTTTTTGTTTCTGTTATATTCCAATGGTAATCTAAATTATAACCTAATCCGGCTGAAAAATTCTTGACAATATTTCTCATGATTAACTCATTAATTCTTAAATGTGAGTAATCAACAGGGTCTTTATCTGCTAATGTAGTTGTACTGCCTAACCCAAAGGTGTTAGTAGGGAATTTATAATAGCGCCAATCGCCAAGCAAATTAAATTTATCGTGATTAAGCCATATGTTTGAACGCACCATGTTTATAGATTGTTTGTATTGCGTATAAATATCCTCTATTAAAATAGATGATATTTTTGCATCCGATTCGTGATGCGTATAAAATGAAATGTTATTTGTAAGCCCGACTAAATACCCGGTAACTAATGCATATCCGGGATAAATAATCGGTGTATAAAATGGTCCTAATGAGTTTTTTTTGACTGTATCTTGTTTAATTGGCAGCTTTTTTTTTGTAATCAATCTATATAAATCTGCAACATCCATTTGAGTTTTTTCCTCACTTGAAGGCTTTATTGAATCGGCAGTATTTTTTTGGGCAAAAAGTTGAATAGATATACATGAAAAGAACAAATAAACTATAAAGAGTAAATTTTTTAGTTTAAAAAGCATAATTTAGAATGGCAATTAAATTTCTGTTTAAACTTATTAATATACTGGAAATCGAAAATTAGTTATTATTTAAAGAATTATAAACTTCAATTAATTGCTTACGAATTTCATTCTTGTCAAACTGAGAAATTAATTTTTCAGATACTTTTAGTGCAGTTTTATATTCTTCAGGATTAAGCATCAGTTTTTTTATCCAATTAACAAAACCTTCATTGTTTTCGGCTTTTAAATAATTATTTCGATAGAGTAATTTATATTCTTCGATATCACGATAAATTACTGGCATCCCTGACGCAGCAGCTTCAATAGGCGCTAATGGACAATTTTCCTGATAAGATGGGAATATAAACATATCAGCCGCTGCATATAAGCTGGGCATTTCAGACAATTCAAACATACCTGCAAATTTTATATTACTTGGTGCATCTGCTATTTGTTTATTTATAGACTGATAACCATCCGTAAAACGCTTCCAGGGCCTTCCTCCCACCCACCGAAATTGAGCATCGGGGATTTGTGCACCAATCTTCACAAAATCTTCACAACCCTTCCTATTCTCCAGTTGACCAACACCAAGAACGCAGAAATCATGCTCTTTAAGCCCGAGAATCTCTCTACCTTTTTTTCGGAGCTCCGGGGTTCGTTTCCATAAATCAATAAGCAAAGGATTATTCATCCTTACGATTTTAGTTTTAACTCCTAAATCTTTGATCACCTCCTCTACCTTTGGGCTAATAGCAATGCACACATCAGCATACGAATATACTTGCTTAAGGTACCATTTGAACAAGGGCATTAAAAGTCTCCACCCAGGGAATGTTCCTTTTGCCGAATCGGGTATAACATGTGCTGTATAAACTTTTTTACCTTTATATTTCAACCCCCTCCAAAAAAAATAAGGCCCATAGGTATGGCAGTGCATTACATCACCTACACCTTCATTATTTATTAACACTTCAACATCTTTACTTTCATTTAACAATTCAACACAATTTAAAAACGAGGTGTCTATTCCTTCGCCATGCATGTTTAATATCCCGGTTTCAGAACAAACGTTAATTTTCATCTTCAGAGTTATTATTTATTTTAATTTAGTGTTATAGTAAATGTTATTATAGAACAAAGATGAAAACCTCAATTACAGCAGTGTTACATTTTAGCTCAAAAAAGTTACGCTATTCACAGGCACTCAATTCAGTCTGGAAAAAAGATTAAACTATTTATGTCTATTGCTTTATAAATTTTGATTTTAATACTCTATCTTCAACCTTAATACGAGTTTATTTAAGAAAGGGTGGGGTGATAAAATTATTTATTTCTTCACCCCACCCTTTTCCTGTTTTCCTCGTATATTATTGTGGAGATTAGTCTTAATAAATGTTAACACGAAATAAAACTTGTTTTTTAGAAAAAAAATAGCTTTTAAGGAAAATGATATTGAAAGTATTATTTCGGCATGTTTGGCTAATAACCACTTAGCACAAAAGGCTCTGATTAAATTGTTTTTTGGATTTGCTAAAAACATTGGCTTACCATACGTAGATAATGAACAGGACGTTGATGATATTATAAACGATGGGTTTTTAAAAGTATTTAATAATCTAAGTAAATACGACCATTCAAAACCTTTTAAGATTTGGTTCAAAGCAATTATTATAAATGCCGCTATTGATTATTATAGAAAAAACAAAAAACATGCAAATCAGATTAGCATTGATTACATAGAAATTATTAATGAAGGCGAAGATATAATTAGTAAAATATCGGCGCAGGAAATATTGAACCTGGTACAAAAGCTCCCACCAACATATAGAATGGTTTTTAGTTTATACGTTATAGACGGTTACAACCATAGGGAAATTGGTGAAATGCTTGGTATTCAGGAAGGAACTTCAAAATCTAATTTACAGGATGCACGAAAAAAATTACAATTAATGATAAAAAAGAACTATCCACATTTATATTTAGCACATTCATTACAAACAAATAAAATAAATGAAAACTGAAGATTCTGACGATGCTATCAGGAAAAAAATAAAAAGCCTTGCCAGTCCATATGGACAGGAAGAAATTGATGCGGTTTATAATTATGTAAAGCAACAACAGACTGACCCTGAAAGGAAATATTACTTAATAGGTTTTATATCGCTTGCCGGGTTAATTATTTTCGGTTCACTAACCTTGAATATATTTCAGGTTCAAAAACAGACTAACTTAGAACATACAATTGATACTCTTAAAAAAAATCTGGCAAAATCTGAAGCCAACAATAAATTAATAAAAACGGATACCATTTACGTGAATAATTACTTAGCAGAAAAAGGAGGTAATAATGCAGTCGCTAATTCAAAGAACAGTACCCAGAGCCAACCTGATGTAACTTTTAATAGTACTATTCCTTCTAAAAAGGATTTCAATAAAAAATCAACGAATAAAAATATAGTTAGTAATAATACACCATTATCTTCTCGTAAAAAAAACACTTATTTAGCTTCAAATGGAATTAATAATAAAAGTAAAACTATAAAGACCACAGGCAATGATAAATTAGCACATTATCAGGAAGTTGCTCCCTCTTTGACCCAAAATGGA
>JABDDQ010000027.1 GCA_013287545.1 Bacteroidota bacterium
GCAAAAAACCGGCACCAATTCAGCCTGTATTTATTGACTATAACAAAGACATTACAAAAGCAAACTTATCTAATGGCATATCGGTTGTTTATAATGCAAACAAAGAAAATGCAACATTTGATTTGTATTACACGTTTGAAATGGGTAGCAATAACAATAAGCTAATTCCTATTGCATTAGATTATTTAAAATATTTAGGAACCAGTAAATATACGCCGGCTCAGTTACAAGAGGAGTTTTATAAATTGGCTTGTTCGTTTGATGTGATTACAAGAGAAGAGCAAACCTTTTTATCTTTAAATGGCTTAAGTGACAACTTTACCAAAGCACTTGATTTGTTTGAACATATGCTTGCTAATGTTCAGCCTAACCAAGAAGCTTTAACTAATTTGGTTGGCGATATGATTAAACAACGTGAAGACGCTAAGCTTAATAAGGGTGTTATTTTACGTAAAGGTTTAGTTAATTATGCTACATATGGTGGGCAAAACCCGTTTACTAATGTAATTAGTGATGATAATTTAAAACAACTAAAGGCAGCAGATTTAATTAGTGTAATTAACTCATTAACTAAATACGAGCACCGTATTTTATATTACGGACCACTTACTTTAACTGAAGCAACTGCTGCTTTGCAAAAAAATCATTTTAGCGGTACGTTGGTAAAACCTACTACTCCAATAAATTTAATGGAGCAAAAAACAGGCAACCAGGTTTATGTAGTTGATTATGATATGAAGCAAGCTGAAATTATGATGCTTGGAAAAGGTGAACCATTTAGTGCTACAAACATTGCCAGTATTAAAATGTATAACGAATATTTTGGTGGTAACATGTCATCTATTTTATTTCAGGAATTACGTGAATCGAAGGCATTGGCTTATTCGGTTGGTGGCAGCTACAAGCAACCTAATGCTAAAACCAAATCGTTTTATGTAAACACCTACATTGGTAGTCAGGCTGATAAATTAGGAGATGCTTTGCAAGGCATGAACGATTTAATAAAAGATTTACCGAAAGCAGATGTTATGTTTGAATCGGCTAAAGATGCTGTTATATCTGGTATAAGAAACGAACGTTTAACTAAAATGGAGTTGCTGATTTCTTTTGAATCGGCTCGTCGACTTGGTTTAGATTACGATGTTAGAAAAACTATTTTTGACAAAGTACAAACCATGACTTTTGCTGATGTACAAAAGTTTCAGCAAACCTATGTAAAGAATGTGCCTTTATCTTTACTTATAGTTGGTAAAAAGGAATTGTTAGATACTAAAACACTTGAAAAATATGGTCAGGTAAAGTATTTGACTCTTAAAGATATTTTTGGATACTAATTAAAAAAGGGAATAAGAAAAAGCCGCTTCAATAAATCTGAAGCGGCTTTTTTATTGAGTTAAACTATTTTATAGGTTTGCCCTTCGTGGGCTACCAATGTATTTTCAAAAATAGGTTTGGCTTCTTCTATAAAACCATCGGTACTACCGTAGCGTGCTGAAAAATGACCTAATAGTAGTTGCTTAATTTCGGCTTTGCCGGCAATGGTAGCAGCTTGTTTAGCTGTTGAATGAAACGTTTTTTTTGCGCGTTCTAACTCTGCTTCTAAAAAAGTGGCTTCGTGGTAAACTAAATCTGCTCCTTTTATGTTTTCAATAATGTCTTCAAAGTAATTAGTATCGCTGCAATAAGCATAACTGCGTTGTAATGGAGCAGGCGAAGTTAGCTTGTCATTAGCAATTGTTTTTCCTTTTTCATTAATAGCATCAAGCCCTAAACGAAGTTTGTTAACTTCGGACGTAGGCACATTAAACTCTTGTAGTTTTTCTTTTATAATGTTTTTTAAATGTGGTTTTTCTTTAAATAAAAAACCAGTGCAATTAATTCGGTGGCGTAAGGGGAATGATTTTATTTCAATTTTATCATCTTCCCAAACTAATTCTGCTTGTTTAGGGTTAGTAAAAATGTATTCAATTTCATAAACAATAGTTGTTTGTGAGTGTTTGTTTTGTAAATCAATAATTTCTTTTAACTCAGGCGGACAGATTAAAGTAAGCTTGGTTTTTCTACCTAAAAGGTGCATGGTTTGTAGCAAACCCAGTAAACCTAAATAATGATCGCCGTGCAGGTGCGAAATAAAAATATGGCTGATGCGTTGAATTTTAATGTTGTTTTTGCGCAACTGAATTTGCGTGCCCTCGCCACAGTCAATTAAAAAATAATGCCCGGCTGCATTAAGCAACTGGGCACTTGGGTTTCGTAGTAAAGAAGGTGTTGCAGAACCGCAACCTAAAATTGTTACTTCAAATTCATGCATATTATTTTGCTACCACCATGCGGCGCACTTGCTTTTGTCCGTTAAGCTCTATAGCATAAATATATATGCCACTTTCTAAAGCTGTAGCATCAAAATCGTAACTATTATCTCCGTGTTGAGCCGTAAATTCTTTTTCCGCTAATTTTTGTCCGGCAATGTTGTATACGCTCATTTTTGCTTTTCCTTCAGTTGCGGCTGTAAACTTAATAGCTGTATTATTTATAACCGGGTTAGGGCTATTTTGCATAACATTTAGTTCGTAATTTTTGTTAGACTCGATACCTGATGCTGCATTAATAGTTATTTTATAATAACCAACTGTGTATGTGGTTACAGGAATAGAAGGCCCCAAATTTACCGTATAAACTTTTAAAACAAACGTTAAATTGTAAGTGCCTGGGGTAGTTGGTGTTCCATAAATCTCCATACAGCTTGAAGCGTTGCCCGGAAATTTATAGTTAGAAGGTGTACCCGTAAGGCTTAAGCCCGGAGGCAAACCATAATTGTTAGAACTTGTTTGTAAATCAACAGTTGAATAAGTAAAAGTAGTACCACTTACCATGGTATCTTTCGGAATTCGTATAGTAGCATTTTGTGCATAAGCTACCCCAACTGTACCGCTCATAAAATTAACAGCACTATCGGGCCATATGCCTTCGGCTGTAAAAGTAGGGTCAATAGAACAAGTTGGTACCGTTTGAGCCTTTAAGCTAAATAAAGGCAGTAGCAATAATAATAAATAGACTTTTTTCATAGATTTTATTTAAAGTTAGTACACAAATCTACGAAATTGTATCGATAGCACAAAAACCGAAAGCTACTGTTTTATGAATTTAGAAAAAGAATTTCCGTTGTTTATAAAGTAAACTCCCGCAGGAATATTTTTAACATTAATCTTAAATAAGTTGTTTGACTGATTGATAATATCACTTTCATTTACAATAGATTGACCGAGTAAATTTGTTGCGAATAATTTATTGATAGGTTGTTTATCAAATAAAATAAAAATCTCATCGGTAGCCGGATTAGGATAAACTTTAGTTGAATTAAAACTTGTTTCTATTTGATTTATGCTTGTGGGATTTAAAGCTGTGAGCATATATGTCCAAACAGGATTATACAAAAGTTGTGTGCCGTTAACGGGTGTAAAATAATCGACCACGGTAGCATCGTGATAGGCAGATGGAATTGTAGAATGCGGCGGAGTAATATTAGTATATAAGCAATGAGAATTATTATAAGGAGTCGACTTATTATCTACACTTGTACTATCATCTCCGTTTGATAATAAACCAAGTGCTTGTACATTTTTAAATTCATGTGGGTACGTTTCTACATCATCTTGCAAGTGTAAAAAACTATATATGCTGCCAATAGGTGTTATGCTTGGATTAAATAACCAGTGAGCTGATTTATTAAAATGGATGCTATAATCATCAACCCCCGAAAACATAATAACTCTATGGACAGCTTGTGTTTTTCCAAAATACATGGCATGACCAGAACCTTGTGAGTGCCCTGATGTAACTATGTTAGACCATACGACATTATTACCTGAAAGAAATTGCCCCCAACCATTAGCAGGGTAGGTGGTAGTTAAATATTGCAGTAGTTTAACCAAGCGGGTGTTAATGCTATTTAGTGTATCTACCGAAACGTTGTTGCTTACCGGTGTACCATAGCAAATTTCCTGTCGGACGTTATCGAAACATAAACTATCGCTACTGGCATCGCATAAAGAACCTACGGTTGGTGAGTTTGGGTAGGCTATTGAAACTACATGATAACCTAAGCTGGCTGCCAGTTTTGGAAAAAAAGTATAATCTTTTGTGTTAGAGCCCGAACCATCAATAAAAACCAAAAGTAAATTATTGCTTATAACAGATGAGCTTAAGGCTACGTAATGACTATCCTGTGCAGCTACGTAAGCCGTATCAATTACATGAGGTTTTACGTAAAAGGTGTTTACTTGTGCAAAGCTTTTTATGCCCATTAAAAAGCAGCATGCTACTACTAATAATTTTATTTTCATAACCTTTTGATGCGCTTTTTTGCAAAAGGTTTAATTATACCAGGGCTTTATTTTTTACTACTATGTTGTATAGGTTTTCGTAGTCTTTTAAAATTTTACTGATATCGAAATCTTCGGCGCGTTTGTAGGCTCTTTCTCTAAATTTAGTTAGCGTTTCAGCATCTGATAAAATATGTAGGGCGTTTTTAGCCATATCATCAACATCACCTACGTTACTCATATAACCTGTAACACCATTAATATTAAGCTCGGGCAAGCCGCCTGTGTTGGTTGATATAACCGGAATTTTCATAGCCATAGCTTCTAAAGCTGCTAAACCAAAACTTTCGGTTTCAGATGGAAGAATAAATAAATCAGCAATAGAAAGTACATCTTTTGGGTCGGCAATTTTACCTACTGAAATAATATCGCCACAAGTATCTAATTCACGGCAAAGTTTATCAATGTTAGGGCGTTCAGGTCCATCACCTACTAAAATTAATTTACAAGGTGTTTTTTTGCGCACTTTATCAAACACACGCAATACATCTTCTACACGTTTTACTTTACGGAAATTAGATATGTGTATCATAATTTTTTCTCCGTTGGTGGCGTAACGATGCCTGCTGCATTTATCAAATTTTACATTGTACTCGCGTAAATCAATAAAATTTGGAATAACCTCAATTTCTTTTTGAAGATGGAAAATATCGATGGTGTCTTTTCGTAAACTTTCGGAAACAGAAGTAACAGCATCACTTTTTTCTAAAGAATATTTAATTACAGGAAGAAAGGCAGGGTCTCTGCCAACAAGTGTTATATCGGTGCCGTGAAGCGTTGTAATGAATGGGATGTACACATTTTGCGATGCCAGAATATCTTTTGCCATTAGGGCCGCCGAAGCATGAGGAATGGCATAATGCACATGCAATAAATCTAAACCTTCGTGTTTTACTACATCAACAATTTTGCTGGTAAGGGCAGATTCGTACGGTTGATATTCAAACAAAGGATAATCGCTTACGGTTACCTCGTGGTAAAAAATATTTTCGGTAAAGTAACTTAACCTAAAAGGCTGGCTATAGGTTATAAAATGAATTTGATGCCCTTTTAAAGCCAAGGCTTTACCTAACTCGGTTGCTACAACACCGCTACCACCAAAAGTAGGGTAACAAACTATTCCTATTTTCATTTGTCTTTTATAATATTATTGTAATAATTAAAAATAGCGATTGTTCTTTCTATTACAAGGTTTGAATAAGCACCCATGCGAATATTAGATTGCATAGTTCCACCTCCTGAATATTCATCCTTTGTCATTACATTAATTAAGTTGTTTTCCGCATCACGATAAGCTATCCAACTTTGTTCAGCAGCAATAAGCACTTTTTTATCTTCGGGCTTAAGTGCTTTTATGAGTTTACCATAATATTTGTTCATTAACTTGTCATAAGAAGTTGTTTGTTGGTCTATTGTTACGTTCATTCCACTTGTAGTATAATCTATATCCATTCGTTTGGATACAATATGCTCAATTCTAAATGTATCGATGGCAAATTCAATTTGATCACTACTAAATTGTAAAGCAGAAATATTTTTTTTAAATACTGGTATTTCTTTTTCTACCTGTTGGTTTATTCCGTTTAAAACATCCTGAGTTATTAAGGATGTAGTGTAATCAGTTTGTCCCTGTACAAATAATGTACAAGATAAAACCATTACAAAAACTAATGCAAATTTCATGGAGTTACTTTTAATATTTCAAAAGAGCTTCCATAGCTATTTCAACCTTATCGGCATTAGGCAGCATGGTTTTCTCTAAGATAGAATTAAGCGGAATAGCAGGCAGGTTTTCTGCACCAACAACTTTAACAGGTGCATCTAATTGCTCAAAACAATTTTCGCTAATGCGAGCTGCTATGCTTTGGGCAAAACTGTTGCCCTTAGGTTCTTCGGTTAAAACTAAAACCTTACCATGTTTTTTTGCAGAAGCGTATATGGTTTCTTCATCTAAAGGAGAAAGTGTACGAAGGTCAACAATCTCAATTTGATTTGGGAATTTCTTCGCCGCATTTTTAGCCCAATAAACTCCCATACCGTAGGTTATTACGGTTAAGGTGTTTTTATCTTTAGCTGCATCGCAGGTTTGCACCATTCTGGCTTTGCCTAACGGAATAATATAATCTTCATCAGGTTCGATGGTTTTAGCATCTTCGGTGCCTTTTATTTTACTCCAATACAAACCTTTATGTTCTAACATTAACACAGGGTTTGGGTCGTAGTAGGCGGCTTTCATTAAACCTTTTAAATCAGCACCTGTGCTTGGGTAACAAACTTTAATGCCTTTAATGTTGCACACCACACTCTCTACACTGCTTGAGTGATACGGACCACCGCTGCCGTAAGCACCAATGGGTACACGTAAAATACAACTAACAGGCCATTTACCGTTTGATAAAAAACAAGAGCGAGAAACTTCGGTAAACAATTGGTTTAAGCCGGGCCAAATATAATCGGCAAACTGAACTTCAATAATTGGTTTTAAACCAACAGCACTCATGCCCACAGTTGAACCTATAATAAAGGCCTCTTGTATAGGGGTGTTAAACACACGGTGATTGCCAAATTTTTGGGCAAGGGTAGCGGCTTCTCTAAACACACCACCCAGTCGGTGACCAACATCTTGTCCGTATAACAAACACTCAGGGTGCTTTGTCATTAACTCGCTAATGGCAAACAACGCGGCATCAACCATTACGGTTGCCTGTTTACCTGCCGGAGTACGGTTTCCTTTTTCTTCAGTTATGGTGGTTGGTGCAAAATCGTGTTTAAATAAATCTTCGGGTTGTGGGTCTTCTGCCAATAAAGCTTTTTCGTAATCGGCTTTTACAAGGGCAGTAGCAGCATCTTCAATTTTTTTAAGTTCGCCCGTTTCAACACCTTCAATTAGTAAGCGGTTACGTAGTTTTGGCAGCGGGTCTTTTTTCATGGCCTCTTCTAAATCATCGCGGTACCACTCTTTACGAACACCCGATGTATGGTGATTTAACAAAGGAACTTTTGCGTGTACCAAAAACGGTCGACGTTCTTTACGAATTAACTCAATAACCTCTTGCAGGGTGTTGAATGATTTTACAAAATCGGTACCATCAATAGTGCGGGTTTCTAAACCTTTAAAACCTTTGGCATATTCAGTAGCATCTTGCGCACGAATTTCTTTTGCGTTAGCAGAAATGTCCCATTCGTTATCCTGAACCAAATATAAAATAGGCAGTTGTTTTAAAACCGCCATTTGAAACGCTTCGGATACTTCACCTTCGGTAATGCAGGCATCGCCTAATGAGCAAACCGCAATAGGGTTAGCACCTTTATAATCTTTTTGTTGTTTGGTAATTTCTAAATACTGTAAGCCCATTGCAATGCCTGTGGTTGGAATTGCCTGCATGCCCGTAGCGCTGCTTTGATGGGGGATTTTTGGCATATCATCTCTGCGCAAGCTTGGGTGCGAATAATAAGTTCGTCCGCCCGAAAAAGGGTCATCACGCTTTGCTAGTAATTGCAACATAAGCTCGTAAGGCTGCATACCGATAGATAACAAAATACTATCATCGCGGTAATAAGCACTTAAATAATCTTGCGGAAGCAATTGCAAACCAAGGGCTATTTGTATAGCCTCGTGCCCACGTGATGTTGCGTGCACATATTTGGCTGTAATTTCTTTATTGGCTTCGTATAAATCTGTGAGTGCTTTTGCGGTACACATATACCCGTAAGCTTTTTTTAATACATCAACAGAAACGTCTTTCACTTTAGGCTGGGTTAAGGTTGGCATAGTACAAACTTAATGTTTTAGCTTTAATTTTTCTACTAATTATTGTGCTTTTTAATCTACAAATAACGCTCTTTTAACACCTTTATATGGTGTTGTATATGACCAATCATAATATAACCCACGGCCCTTGGTGTAATAGGGTGACTTACACCTTTTGCCATAAATTTACTTTGCTCGGTGGTTATGTTTTCAAACAACATTTCAGAGGCTCGGCGTACGACTTTAAATTCTTCCAGTAAACTTTCTAAGCTTCTAAGGTGGGCGTGTGAGTTTTTAACATAGTTGTTTTCATCAAAGGGTTGCAATATTTGTTCGTTATCGCATCTGGTACCTACAAAAGCACGATAAGCAAAAACACGCTCGGCATCAATTAAATGTAACAGCACTTCCTTAATAGTCCATTTGTTTTCGGCGTAGGCATAATTGTATTTTTGTGCCGGAATATTTGTAAAAAACTCAATAGTATCGGCTGTGTTTTGCTTAAACAGTTCAAAGAAATTATTGCCTGTTGTTTGGTCGATATAACTTTTAAAAAAAGTAGCATACTCATCTGTATTTGGGCGTTGCATGTTTGTTGTTTTTCCTTCTTGCCAATTCATTTTATTAATTTTATATATGAAATTTAGTTTAGTGGGTTCGCCATAATATTGCATTTCTATTTCGCCTATTTTTTTGCCGCCAATGTTACCAACCGCTTTTTGCGAGCGCACATTTACAGCCCCCACATGAAAAAGCACATTATCAACAAACTGAAAAGCATAGTTTATCATCAAACTTTTTAGGGCTTTGTTATACCCCTTGCCCCAACAGTTACGGGCAACAAAAGTATAGCCAATAGTAACCGAACTTGCATTATTATCAACCCCATAAAATCTGGATGTGCCAATAACCTGATTTGTTTGTTTATTAAACACCAAAAATGCCCCACCAGATTCTATAGCACCTTTAAAAAAGGTTTCAAACACCTCTCGTTTATAGCGGTCTTTATTGGGGTGTTGTTCCCAAAGCAAAGGGTCGTTAGCCACGGCATACAGGGTTTCAAAATCAGTGGGTTTAAGTGGCTGTATTTTAATTAAATCGTTTTCGAGGGTGGGTTGCAGGTCAAAATTCATGGTTAAAATTTTACCAAAAGTAACATAAAACAAAACGCCCCATATAATTTATATGGGGCGTTTTTAGGAGGTAAGTTTTACTTATTATTCTTCCAGATAGCCAAACTTACCTGTATTGTAATCTTCCATGGCTTGTAATATTTCATTACGGGTGTTCATTACAAACGGACCATGAGCTGCAATGGGCTCGTTTATAGGTTCGCCACTTAAAACTAACACTATAGCGTTTTCGGTTGCTTCAACCATAAAGTCTTCGCCATCGTTTTCAAACAATACAAAGTTGTGTGCTTCAACTGCTTCGGTGTCGTTTACTTTTACGCTGCCTTCTATAACCAACAAACCTGTATTATAGTTTTTTGGGAAAGAGAAACCTGCTTTACCACCTTTGTTTAACCTGGCGTTTAATAAATTAACCGGGGTAAAGGTTGATGCCGCACCTGTTACATCTTTATACTGTCCGGCAATTACTTCAACCACACCGGCGTTATCAGCTAACTGGTATTTTTTTATCTGCTCCTTAGTAATGCCCTGGTATTTTGGTTTCGACATTTTATCCTTAGCAGGCAAGTTTACCCACAATTGCACCATTTGAAAATCGCCACCGGCTTTGCTAAATTCTTTTTCGTGAAACTCTTTATGCAAAATGCCCGATGCGGCAGTCATCCATTGTACTTCGCCTTCGCCAATAACTCCGCTATTTCCGGCACTATCATGGTGAGCCACTTTGCCTTTATAGGCAATGGTTACGGTTTCAAACCCTCTGTGTGGGTGTACGCTTACACCACGTGGTTTATCGGTTGGAGGGAAATAAAACGGTGAGTTATAATCCATCATTATAAAGGGAGTCATGCGTTGCATGTCTAAATGGTAACCGCTTGGTATAAAGTTGTGTACTCTAAATCCATCGCCAACATAATGTGGGTTAGGAGGACTTACTACTACTTCTATGCTTCTTGTTTTCATGTTATTTATCTTTCTTTTGATTTGTATAACAAAGATAGCTCAGAGGCGAGCCTAAATCCATTGATGTATGATAAGAAATTACAAAGGTTTAAAATGGCGGTTAGCCAACTCTTTTCGTACACGACTTAAACTCTCTGGCGTAATGCCCAGATAGGAAGCTACCATCCATTGCGGTACACGTAACATAATATCGGGATACAGTTTTATAAAATCCATATAACGTTGCTCGGCACTGGCACTTAGCAATAAATTAATGCGCTTTTGTAAATGACGGATGTGGTTATGCAGGGCTTTTTCGTTATATTGTCTAAACAGCGGACTTATATCAGCTGCTTTATCTGTAAAATCTTTATCGATGTATACAATAGTTGAATCTTCGATGGCATCTACAAAAAAATCGGAAGGCTCATTAAAGTAGGCGCTGCTTCGGTCGCTTACAATCCAGTTTTCTGACCCAAATTGAATGATATGTTCTTTGCCCGTAACTTCATTAATAGTATAAGAGCGCAACAAACCCTGTTCAACAAAAAAAGAATGCTTACAAACTTCACCCGGTTTTAATAGAATAGTGTGCTTGGTTATTTTTTCGCTTTTTAAATCTTTAGATAACAAAGCAAATTGCTCGTCAGTTATTTGCGCATTTTTTTGAAAATATTGCTTGAAATTTTCTAACACTTTATAATAGACTTTATTTTAATGACGGAAATCTCTCTTTTAGAACCCTAATGGTTTGCTTTCCTAAATTTATAAAAGGTTTTTCAATAAATATACTACTTATTAACCCCATTACTATAGATGCTGTTAAGGAAATAAGGCAATGTAAACCAATAGATATATGAGCTAAATAATGATAGGTAGTTTGCTGAATTAAAAAACCCCATAAATAAACTCCATACGAAAAATCGTAGGTAGGTTTTAGCTTGAGCATAAATGGGGTTTGAGCCAGGTAAATAATTAAGTTGCAGCAGGCAAAAACAAAAATTAGTTGAGTATAATCTGTATTATTAAATAGGTAAAAAATTACGAATGCGGCTATTACAATCCATAAATTCGTTTTAATTTTTTCGGCATTAACTGCAAATAAAACGCCAAATGCAAATGAAGCAGGCAGTAAATAAAGGTCGGGGTTACCTCCTAAGTCTTTTAAAATAATTCTTTCAGGTAAAAGTGTATCAATAATTATAAGAGCAATAGGGATGTTTAATAAATATTTACTTTTATTAAATAAAATAAGAAATGCTCCCAGCAGAAATATATAGCACTCTACTTCGTAACGCAAACTCCAAAGAGAACCGTTTACAGCTCCTAAAGCATATAAATTGTATTGAAATACGCCTGGTAGTTCATAATATGTATTAAAAATAAGGTTATTCCAAATATATTTAAAAGGGTTTGATGTAAAATACTCGTTTATAGAAAGGTTTGTTAGTACGGGGCCAAATACAAACACCGTAATAAGTAACAAAAAAAGTAAGGGGAACATTAAACGGAAAAAACGGGAAATAATAAAATGAGTTGGACTCCTGTTATTTAAATAACTGTTTGTAACCACCATGCCGCTTATAAAGAAAAAAAGTTTTACAGCTATGGCACCCGAATAGGTAAACGGAAATAATAGACTTATTGGGTCTACCCACGAAGGGCTTGGCCCATTTAAAACGCGTGAATGACCAACAATTACTAAGCAAGCCAGTACTATTCGTATTAAATCCAGATTATTATTTTCTCTTTTTAGAAAATCGGATATTTTCATTTATAACGTGCTTGTTTATTTCTTTTTTCTAAATAACATCATTAATAATACGGGCAGTAAAACAATTTCAGCTAAAAGGGCTATCAACAGGGTTAAGCAGGTTAGTAAGCCAAACAGACGAATGCTTTCAAAATCAGATAAAACAAGGCTAACAAACCCACCCAATAAAATTAAAGTGGTTAAAAAAACAGGTTTGCCGGTTTCGGCATATGTATGTTTAAAGGCGCGAAGAGGAGATGTGTTTTTTTGTAACTCCAGTTTAAAGCGAGATATAAAATGTATGGTGTCATCGGTGGCTATACCAAACGCAATAGAAAAGAAAATAGCGGTACTTGCTTTTAAAGGAATATCCATAATGCCCATAATGCCTGCCATTATTAATAAAGGCACTACGTTAGGAATTAAAAATACCAACACCATTTTAAAGGAACGATGTATTATAAAGGTTAACAATGCCAAAGCTAAAATGCCCGTTAGTAAACCTTGCAGCGTGTTTTGTACTAAATATTTATTGTTTAAATCAATAAGGTTAGTGGTACCTGTTATGGTGAATTTCACCGTGTTGGTATCGGTATGCTGTTTAATAAAATTGGTTAGCTGTTCGTTATATCCATCAACAACCAAGCTACCATAATCTTTTATTTTGCCGCTTATGTGGCTATGTTTTCCATTAAGCGTAGCAAGGTGTTTAAATTTTTTTCGGTTTTTATTTTGTAATATAAATTTCACATCGCGGTTATAATCGGTCGTATCAGTTGGCAATAAATAAGCATTATCATACCCCTCGTTAATTGATTTTACTACGCCTACCGGCGATACTAAAAAACCCGGTTTATAGGTTTGTGTTATAAAACTATCTATCCGGTTTAGTTGTTGCATTATATCATAACTCCACAGGGTTTTATTTTTATCGGTTACGGTAACATCAACTTCTAAAGGGCGCACACCGCCATAATGCTCCTCAAAAAACATAAAATCTTGTTTTATCGGTTCTTTATCCGATAGGTCGTCTAACAATTTTTGGTTAGGGGTAATTTTAAATAAACCCCAAACTGAAACCAGCATAATTAAACAAGTAACCAAGGCAATTTGTTTACCATGGCGTATAACCCAAAAGAATAATTTATGTGAGTTGGCATCAAGTTTAGATTCTTTAGTATCTATTTTTAAATTGACTTTACCCCTCCATAAACTAAGCATGGCAGGCAAATAAGTATAGGTTAAAATAAAAGCGGTAACAATGCCTACCGATGTATAAATGCCAAAATCTCTAACAGGTTTTATGCCAGAATAACAAAGGGTTAAAAAGCCAACCACAGTTGATATAAGGGTTAAAAAAGTAGGTTGGGCTACTTCTTTAAAAATGAGTTTTAGAGTATCTTTTTGGCTATGACCTAAATTTATTTCATCATTATACTTGGTATAAAAATGAATAACATCGCTCATGCCTGCCACAAAAATCATAGTAGGAATCATGGCAGTCATAATATCAATGGGTTTGTTAAGTGCACCCATTATACCAAACGTAATAATGTTGCTAATAACAATTAAGGATAAGGGCAATAAAACAGCTTGCAGTTTTTTAAATGTAAACCAAAGTAAAAGAATTACAAATACAGCCGAAATAAGGATAAACAGAAAAAACTGCTTTTGTAGTTTTTCTAAAAAAACGGCTTGTGCAAAAATACGCCCGCCAACGTGGTAGGAGTTAAATTGCAGGTTAGTTATGGCTTTTGTTATAGCAGTTGCCAGTGCATCCGATTTCTTTTTAGATAAACCATCGGTTGTTTTTACATACAAACAAATTGATTTGGCATCATTTGAAAAGAAATTGTTTTTCCATTGCAATGATTTATAAATGTAGGCGGAATCATCTTTATACAAATCTTCGTTATGATAATGGAGCAGGGGAGTTTGTACCGATGCGAAGCCTTGTAATGAGGTGCGCTTTAAATTGCTTGGCGAAACCACCTCTTCAACAAAATTTAGTTTTTTTAACTGTTTGGTAAGTGTATCAGCTTTAGTAAGAAAATCTTTTTTAAATATACCGGCATCATTTTGCAGGGCAATTAAAACAAACTCGTTATCGTGCCCAAAGGCTTGCCTATATTGTTTAAAAAAGGGCAGAGCAGGGTCGTTGTCAGGAAAAAAGGACTCAAAGTCATAACTGAAATTGAGTTTCCGGCTAAAAAATAACGATACAAATAAAGTAACAAAAACAAGTGCCAAAACCACCCGGGCATTGCGTTTGGTGGTTTCCATATTATTTACTTAGCTCCCGTTGCTTTTTTTACGTTTACGCATTCTTCGCCACGTGCAGCAGCCTTTAACTCAAAGGTAACATGGTCGTTAGCAACTATCTCACCTTCAACATTTTTAGCATGTGCATAATATTCTTTCTTGGTTTCATCATCTATAATGAAGCCGAACTTAGTTTTTTGATTAAAAAATTTTACAATTCCGGTACGCATAAAATTTATTTACTACAAAGATAAGTAAAGTATATTTGTAACATAATTATGATGCACCCAATTATAAAAAAATATATAGAGTTTAATAATTTTGGCAGGGACTTAGGTTTACACTTTGATATTATTGAGCCCGGTTTGGTAAAACATACTATGACTGTAACCGAAAGGCATTTGGCAACCCCATTTACAGCCCACGGAGGGGCAACTGCTGCTATGATGGATGCTGTACTGGGGGTAGCCGCCCTATCACTATCGTGCCTCGATTTTAAAATAGTATCTACGGTGGAATTTAAAATTAACTATTTAAACCCGGCTTTATTGGGCGATGAGCTTAGTGGAGAGTCTATTATTGAACAAAAAGGAAACCGTATTATCATTGTAAGCGGTACTATAAAATCAGTAAACAGAGATAAAGTAATAGCCAAAGCCATTGGTACATTTAACGCCTATCCGGCAGAAAAGATTGGCTTTACGCAATAAATTATGAAAACAATTAAAACAACTACATTTATTATTTTACTACTGTTTTGTTTACAAACACGGGCGCAAAGTTTATTTCCATCGAGGGTTAAATTAAATACGGAGTTAAAAAAAGATACTGTTTTTTATGCTACAAGCAATTCAGCCATTGTGCAGGCTAATGAAGCCACTAACGAAATTGCTTTGAAAATAGATGTAGCAACCCTTGCTACCGACGACCCTGCTTTAAACACAATGCTTGCTACCGTTGAAAACCAGTGTTTGTTTTTTAAAGGAAATTTCCCAACCAGTAATTTAAGTTTTGCCGATACCGATAATGAAACCCAACACGATTTTGTGGGTAAAGGTTTTATAACTTTAAATGGTATAACCAAAGAAGTAGATTACGATGGCGAAGTTTATAACTTTAATAATGATGACCAGTATGCTGTTGGCATTACGGTGTACCCTTTACGCATTGCTTTATCTTTCGAAGTAGACCCTTTACTTTTTGGTTTAGATAAAATATATAAGCCCCTGGTAAAGCTTATTGAAATAGAGGTAAGTAACGGATTAATTAACAGAACTAACTTAGGCGGAAGTACTATTTTCCCTAAATAAAAAATTATGGCACGTATTTTAACAGGCATACAAAGCACTAACATTCCACACTTGGGCAACATTTTAGGTGCTATGCTACCGGCAATTGAAATGAGCAATAAAAGTGAGAACGATTGTTTATATTTTATAGCCGATTTTCACTCACTTACTACCGTAAAAGATGCTGATTTTAGAAGAAACAGTACACTGGCTACTGCAGCGGCATGGATTGCCTTGGGGTTCGATTCTAAAAAGAATATTCTATATCGCCAAAGCGATGTGCCACAGGTAACCGAATTAACCTGGTATTTGAGTTGTTATACGCCTTTCCCTATGTTGGCAAATGCCCATTCGTTTAAAGATAAATCGAACCGACTGAGTGATGTAAATGCGGGCTTATTTACGTATCCTGTTTTAATGGCAGCCGATATTTTATTGTACGATGCTAATGTGGTTCCAGTTGGTAAAGATCAATTACAACATATTGAAATTACCCGTGATATAGCTACCAGTTTTAATCACTTATACGGAGATACATTTGTTATACCCAATGCAAAAATCGAGGAAAATGTAATGATTGTGCCCGGTACCGATGGGCAAAAAATGAGTAAATCGTACAACAACTTTATAAATATTTTTCTGCCTGAAAAGGAATTGAAAAAGATTGTAATGGGCATTGTTACTGCATCTACTCCGTTAGAAGAGCCTATGGTACCTGATACTTGTAATGTATTTAATTTATATAAACTGATAGCTACTAAAACACAAACCGAAGATTTACGTGCTAAATATTTGGCAGGTGGTTTTGGCTACGGACGTGCAAAAACTGCTTTATTAGAAGCTCTGCTTGATAAATTTGGCAAAGCCAGAGAAACGTACAACCACCTAATGGCAAACCCTGCCGAAATTGAAACTGAATTAAAAAATGGAGCTGCTAAGGCTGCCGCTATTGCTAACCCTGTATTGGCAAGGGTAAGGGTTAAATTGGGGTACTAAATCTGTTATTCAAAATCTTTATAAAGCAGGTACTTTTTACGTATTAGTTTAAACTTTTGTATATCCTCCTGCCAACTTTGCTGTATTTTACTTTCGGGTACGCCTTGTTTTATTTGGTCTTGCAGCTTAGCGTTGCCTGCATGGTAGTTAAAATTTTCATCAAAAAAATCGTCACGTTTTAGCTGCTTATAAACTCCGGTTAAAAATAATAAGTAAACTTGTTTACAATCCATAATATAATCGTCGGCAAACTTCCTTAAATCGTGGCCATGGCAAATTTGTCCGTTGTATTTTGGGTTTTTTGCCCCATCGGTGGGATGTGGGGTAAAAGTAAAATCACCATTTTTTAAATCGGGGTGCCCAACAACCTGAAACGGAAAATCAGTTCCCCTGCCAACACTCATAATAGTACCCTCAAACAAACCAAGCGAAGGATAAAGATAAACAGCTTTCATGTTAGGCAGGTTAGGCGATGGCTTTACAGGCAATTGATACATATCGAAATGAGTATAACCTTGCACAGGTATAACTTTTAAATCGCATTTTAGTTTGTTGCTAAGCCAACCTTCGCCATTAACCATTTGGGCATATTCGCCACAAGTCATGCCATATACAAGGGGTACTTGGTGCATGCCTAAAAAAGATTTAAAAGCAGGGTCGAGTACCGGGCCATCTATATAATAACCATTAGGGTTGGGGCGGTCAAGTACTATAAATGTTTTTTTAAATTCGGCAGCAGCATCCATGCAATTACTCATGGTAGATATGTAGGTGTAAAAACGTACCCCTACATCCTGTATATCATAAATTATAACATCAACATCAGCCAAATCTTCCTGCGTTGGTTTCATGTGCTTGCCGTATAAAGATATAATAGTTAAGCCCGTTTTTTTGTCTTTATCGCTGTGTACGGTTTCGCCTGCATCAGCTTTCCCTCTAAACCCATGTTCAGGACTGAAAATCTTTTTAATGTTAACTTTTAAAGCCAGCAGCGTATCTACTAAATGTGTTTTATCAATTAAAGAAGTAACATTGGCAATAACCGCTACACGCTTACCGGTTAATAAGGGTAAATATTTGCTGATTTGAGCTGCGCCTGTTTGTACATCTTTTTCATACAGAACTCGGGTTTGCATATAAGGCTGTGCTATAACCTGACTTATAAAAAAAATAGAAGTAAAAAATAAGAGTAGTTTTTTAAACATAGCTGCAAATATAAACGCTAATTAGTAACCTGATATGGAAAGATATAAAATCTAAATTGTTACTTTTGATTTTTACGATAAACTTTGCCTTTTAATTTATACACCTATATAGCCAAAAAGTTGTGGCAAACCAAGCTGCAAAAAAAATCGATAGCTGCCCCCGTGGTTAAAATTGCTGTGGGTAGTATTGTGCTGGGCATTGCCGTTATGATACTAACTGTAAGCATTGTAACAGGGTTTAAAAACGAAATTAAAAGTAAAGCGGTTGGTTTTTCAGGTGATGTGGTTATTAATGCTTACACCAATAACAACTCGTTTGAGCAAGAACCACTATTTATGCACGCTCCATTTTTAAAGGACTTACAGGCTAATAAAGAAATTAGGCACATTCAACCCTTTGCTACTAAAAATGCTATTATTAAAACTACTGATGAAAACCAGGGCATTATTATAAAAGGAGTTGATAAAAACTACGATTGGACTTTTATTAAACAATATATATTGCAAGGCACTATACCGGTTTTCGAAGATTCAGTTACATCAGATAAAATATTGATTTCGAAAACCATGGCGCAAAAACTAAACGCGCATGTAGGCGATAAACTGCTTACCTATTTTGTGAGTAAAAAACAAGGTGCCGATAGCATTCAGAACCTTGGATACGAGCAGCGTGTACGTAAATTTATAGTAAGTGGCATTTACCAAACGGGCTTTGCCGATGTAGATGATAATATTGTTTTTGCACACCTAAAACAAGTGCAACGCCTTAACTATTGGAGCAGCAACCAAACAGGCGGTTTTGAAATTGAGCTAAAAGATTATAGTACTATTGACCAACAAACCGAACTGATTAATGAAGCCGTTGGCCAGAATGTAGAAGCTAAATCGGTTAAACAAATTTATCCTACATTGTTTTCGTGGCTTTCGTTGTTAGATAGCAATGCCTTTATTATTATAGCTCTAATGATTGCCGTAGCCGTTATAAACATGATTTCGGCATTATTGATTTTAATATTAGAGCGTAGTAACACCATTGGTTTGCTTAAATCAATAGGGGCTGATAATGGCTTGATGCAAAAAATATTTTTATACCAATCTTTCCGAATGCTATTAAAAGGTTTGGTAATTGGCAATGTAGCAGGTGTGCTAATTTGCTTACTGCAACAGCAGTTTAAATTTATAAAACTACCACCCGAAAGCTATTACGTATCGTATGTGCCAATAGAATTGCATCTACATCAGTTACTAATAGTAAACTTGCTTACTGTAGGCTCGTGCTTAGTAATGATGCTGTTACCTGTGCTAATTATCAGTAAAATTAACCCCGTAAAAACGTTGCGGTTCAAGTAAGCTTATTTAGCCCCTCCAAATACTTTTTTTAGCAAATCGGTAACCTGCGCGGCAGGGTTTTTGCGTATTTTGGCTTCTTCTTGCCCAACCAAATAAAATAAACCATCTAAGGCTTTACCGGTAACAAAACCTTCTAAATCGGGGTTTTGTTTTTTTACAAAAGGAATTTCGTTATATATTTTTACAAGCGATGCCCAATAAGCCGTAGCATTTACTTTTGATAAAGCATCTTTTACAATGGGCTGATATTGCGTAGTTAAAGCTGATGTTGTGTTTTGCCTTAAATAATGTGTAGCGGCTGTATCAGCACCTTGCAGAATAGATAAACCATCGGTAACCGTCATGTTTTTTACGGCACCTAAAAATATAGGTGCAGCACTTGCTGCAGCTTGTTCGGCAGCACGGTTAACCGAAGTTTCAAACTCATCTACTTTATTTTTATAACCTAATTTAATAAGTTCGCTTTTCATTTTTTCTGCCTCAGGCGGAAATGGAATGTATATAGCCGGATTTTTCAAGTAACCATCTACTTTTGATGCCGACGCTGTTGAATTGTTTGTGCCTGTATTTAATGCTTCTTTTAAACCGGCTATAATATCATCATTGCTAAGTCCTGTTTTGCTATCAGAACCCGTTACTTTTGTTTCGGCAGCTTTAAGTTTATCTTTTAAACTTTGTGCCTGTGTAGCTGAAACACAAACAGATAAAATAATAATGGCAATTTTTTTGTTCATGGTTTTATTTTTAATGATAATTAATTTAAAATTTAAGTGCGCCTAAATTAATGATTGTTAGGTAACCTTTTGTAAAAAACAAAACCTCCTTTATGGTACAATTTAATTAAGCTTGGGTGATTTTTTTTAATTTCATCTGCCTCGTTAATTTTTGCCACAAAATAAGCAGGTTTATCAATGGGTTCCCATAACATCCAAACTAAACACATCATATTAAAAGAAAATGGCTCCTTACCTATACTGTTTTTTTCTTGCTCCTTAACCGATGCTAACATAGCAGCAGAATTGTGCTGTGGTTGTCTATCGGTATAAAACATGTATGCGTAACTTTTAAAGCCAATGGTTTCTACATAACAATCTTTTCCTTTTAACGATTCATAAAACTCAATGGCGGGGCCTTGCGAAATGGGCTCTATTTTAGGTACAATTAAAAGTGTGATTAACCATATACTAACTAAAGAAGTAATAAATAACCCGTAGATGTATGTTTTATGTTTATGCAGGTTAATAAAAAAGTAAATAGAAAAAATTAAAAACAGTAAGCCAACTACCCATTCAAAACCAAACCATTGCAAAGGTGTTTGTAAAGATGCTACGGCAAACGTATCGTTAATTAAATTACTGTTTGTAATGGCAGGTATAAAATAATTTAGTAAGCCCGCAGCGGTAAAAGCAATGCCTAAAACAATTAATATAAATAAACCAAGTGAAAAAAGGATACCATTTAATTTTTTACGCGAGTAAATAATATCGTGCAATTTATAGGCTGCTAAATAGGTTAACGGAAAGTAACACATGCTTGAGTAATGTACTATTTTGGTGTTTACTATGGTAAATATAATTAGCACTACCCAAAATAAAATAAGCATCCATTGTTTTACATATTTTTGAAAAGGAGTATCGGATGGGTTTTTGGTGTGTGATGGAATAAAAAATATAGATGCAGGAAAACAACCAATCAGTAAAACTACAAAGTGGTACAACCTAAAGCCTTCGTGTCCCGAATCGTGGGTGTTAAGTAGCCTAATTTGATAGTCAATAAACTCTTTTATGATGGCTAAGTTACCGGATACAATTTCAAATATAAACCAACTAAGTCCACTAATTAAAAATACGATAATAAACAGTAGCAGATTTTTTAGGTTGGTAAATGGGTTAAAGCCTAATCTAATCCAGGCTACAAGAAATGTTAACCCGATAATTAGCAACGCAACCGGACCTTTAGTAAGTACGGCTAAACCGGCAAATAAGCCCGCATACACCACATTTATATTTATTTTTTTTGAGTTATTGTTAAACCATTGCATCAAAAAGCAAATGCTTAGAAAAATGAAAAGGTTAAACCATGGGTCGATAATGCCGGTTTTAAAATACAGAAAGGGTAGGAAAGAGGCTGCATAACAAAGAGTCCATAATAAACCAAAGGTGTGGTTGTTATATTTTCTGCCCAAATAGTATGTTAGGTTTAATGTAATAATACCGCAAACAGCATCAGGGAAACGAGCAGCAAACTCATTTACACCAAACAATTTCATACTTAAAACCTGTAGCCAAATAAACAGGGGAGGTTTCTCCCAAAAAGGTTGAAAGTTAATTTGTACCTGACTATAGTTGTGGGTAACCAGCATTTCGCGGGCACACTCGGCAAAGTTAATTTCGTCCCAATCAAATAAATGTACCGCACCCAAAAACGGAATAAACAAAGCCGCTGCTATAATAGTAATAGCTATGTGCCAGCTAATATATTTATTGGAGTTGCTCATTAAAATAATTTCCAAATGGGTTTTTGAAGTGAGTTGAATTTTTCAGCCATTTTGGTTTTAAACAAAACAGCACATACTATCCACGAAAATAAAACACCCATAAAACTGCCCGCAGTAATGTCTTCGAAAAAATGTTGGGATAAATAGACCCGAGAGAAAGCTACCGTTACAGCCGCCAAAAAGCAAATAACTTTTGTTCTATTATTTTTAGAGAAGAAACTCAGGCAAAAAAACAAGCTAAATGCGGCAGTTGCATGCCCCGATGGAAAGCTGTGGTGTATGTTTAAATCAACCCCCTCAACAACCTGTAATGAAATGTTATGGTGTGCAAACTCAAGTATAGGGCGGTCAACATAACCAAAAAAGCCATATTTAAGTCCTTGTGTAACCCCCGCGCTAATTAAATAACAAAGTAAAATTGTGAGGGCTTTTTGCACATTATCTAACAACAACAACAGGGCAAATAAAATAATAAAAATGCCATCGCCAATAAAGGTTACATGGCTAAAAAAGTTATCTAAAGGCGAACCAACCAATCTATTAAAAAATAAATGAAGCTGTAATTTATCAGTACTAAAAATAATAAGGAGGGCAGCACAAAAAACTAAGGCGTATAGCACAATAAAAATCTTATTTTGATGTAAGATGCTTTTCAAGTTGTCTGTTTTTTTTTAAATCAACACTAATTGTACAACAAGTTCTTTCTTTAAAAAATGGTTGACATTTTTAATTAACTGGTCTTTTAAAAAATGAAGCTCGTTTTTTAACTCAGCCGAATCTACTTCTAAAAACAGGGTGGTATCTTTTAAAAAAATACGTTTGGTGTGGTTTGCAATCATCTCGCCCGCAATGGTTTGCCAGTTAACATGCAAGCTCGATATATCTATTTTTTTCTCTAAACGGTTTTCTTTTAAAAACTGGTTAATGGCACTACCAATACTTTGTAGGTTTTGTTTAGACATGGGGCTAAATTACAATAAAAAAAGGCTGCCTCATTTTTTGAAACAGCCTTCTTTTTAAAAAGAGTGAAAATTATTTAATGCTTTTAACTTTTTTAGCGATTTTAGATTTTAAGTTAGAAGCTTTGTTTTTATGAATAACATTACGTTTTGCAAGTTTATCAAGCATTGAAGCAACTTTAGGAAGTAAAGCAGTAGCTTCTTCTTTACTGGTAGTTGTACGTAAACGTTTCAAAAAAGTACGTGCAGTTTTAGCTTGGTAGCGATTATGCAGTTTTTTTGTTTCGGTTTGTCTTGTTCTTTTTTCTGATGATTTATGGTTTGCCATTGCTTTTTCCTTTATAAAATGGACTGCAAATATACTTTATTTATTGTAAATAACAACAAAAATATAAAATCTTTTAAAAGTTAATAAACACTAAGAAAATTGGGTAATTAAACTTATGGCGTTAGATTTGCGTCTAACGTTTAAAATAACCTTTAAATAACCATATTATGAAAAAAATCATTTTAACGGCTTTGGTTGCTGCAACTATGCAGTTAGCCCAAGCTCAGCAAGCACCGGCTCCTGCCCCTGCAGTAACATCGGCACCTCCACAAAGACAAGCCCCAACTCCGGAGCAAATAGCTAACCGTCAGGCAACCCACTTACAAAAGGTTTTAACACTTACCGAGGAGCAAAAACAAAAAGTTTACCAGGCGGTAGTTGCCAGAGCCACTGCTATGCAGCAAATTAAAAACAAAAACCGTAAAGAATTACATACGGAAGCAAAACCTGTAAAAGAGAAGTTTGTTAATGATGTAAATGCTACATTAACCCCAGAACAACAGCAAAAATGGGAGCAGTATCGTTTGCAACAAAAGCAAAAAATGCAAGACCGTAAAAATAACCAAGCTGCACCTGCTAACGGAACAAATGTAGCGCCGGCTACAGCTCCTGCTAAACTTGAACCATCGGATGATGGTATGAGAAATTGATAAAAGAATAGAATAAATTACAAAAATCCTTGTCGAACGGCAGGGATTTTTTTGTTTTTAGGGAGTTTTTTGATACCGTTTATTTTTAAAACCTAACCGCTTAAAAAGAAAGTACTGCCGTTTAAAAAGGTTGCAATATTATGGCTTTTTGATGGGTTAAATTTGATTAACCAATTAAAACCAATAGCCATGATTACTATAGAAAATAACGCCGCCACACTAAATGAAATAATTTTTAAAAACCGTAATAAAAGCTACGGAGCCTACGTAATTAGGAGCGAGTATGGTAGCACCATTTTAAAATCGCTTGGAGCTGCTGTTTTGTTTTTAGCTTTAGTATCTCTATTAGCCGTTTGGTTAACCAATACGGTAGAAGAAGTAAAGAAGTTAGATATAGGTGAAAACATTGTACCCATTTGCGATTTATACAAAGTGGAAGTAGATGTTACGCCTGTTCAAAAAAAGGTGGTGAATGTAGTTATACCGCCAACAGCCAGTGCTGCAAATACACAAGCAGTAAGCACTAATTTAAACGACCACGCCATAGAGCAAAAAACAAACCCCGTACAAACAATTGAGGGTACAAATAATGCAGATGGTAAAACAGCTAACCCCGATGCTGCAACAGGTAGCGGAACAAATGATAGTCCTACCGGAACAGGTGATATATCAGATGTGGCCGGGGCCAACAGCCCCCCTGTTTTAGCCCCCGATGTAATGCCTTCTTTTGATAATATGGCGGCTTTTTTGCAAAAGAATTTAAAATATCCGGCTATGGCTTTAGATGGAAACGTATCTGGCAAGGTAATTGTAAACTTTATTATTGATGAAGAAGGGAATATAGTAAGTGCTATTTTACTTAAGGGCATTGGTTATGGTTGCGATGAAGAAGCTTTGCGTGTTATCAAATTAATGCCAAAATGGAAGCCTGGCATGTTTGCCGGCAAAGCGGTTAAGGTAAGTTTTAAGCTGCCTATTGTGTTTAGATTACAATAAACCGTATTTTTGCATGCTTGTATACAACCAAAAATATTCAGCCACACGATAAAAAACTGCTCGATGAGGGGACTTTATTGCCTCTTATGGAGCAGTTTTATACCATACAGGGCGAAGGGTTTAACACCGGAAAAGCTGCTTATTTCATTCGTTTAGGGGGCTGTGATGTAGGTTGCCACTGGTGCGATGTAAAAGAAAGCTGGGACGCATCTATACACCCGCTTACTAAAACAGAGGTGGTACTTCAAAATGTTTTAGACCATAATGCTAAATCGGTGGTGGTTACAGGTGGCGAGCCGCTTATGTACAACCTTACCGAACTTACCAATCAGCTTAAAGAGAAAAATATTGAAACTTTTATTGAAACATCAGGTGCTTATAAACTAACGGGCAAATGGGATTGGATTTGCCTGTCGCCTAAAAAAACAATGGCACCTTTGCAAGATGTGTATGATAAAGCACACGAATTAAAAATCATTGTTTATAATAAACACGATTTTATTTGGGCAGAAGAGGAAGCTAAAAAAGTAAGTAAAAATTGTTACTTGTTTTTACAGCCTGAGTGGAGCAAGCACACCGAAATAACTCCCTTAATTGTAGAGTATGTAAAGAATAACCCAAAGTGGATGGTATCTTTACAAACACATAAATACATGAACATTCCGTAATGATTGTTGCACAAAACATAAATAAATTTTATGGCACCTTGCAGGTGCTTAAAAATGTATCGTTACAAATAAATAAGGCCGAAGTAGTTGCTATAGTTGGTGCATCGGGGGCTGGTAAAACAACCTTGCTGCAACTTATTGGCACCTTAGATAAACCATCTGATGGAAAAATTTCTATCAATAATACAGATGTAGCCGCTTTATCCGATAAAAAATTATCTGCTTTTCGTAATAAAAATATTGGCTTTGTTTTTCAGTTTCATCATTTGTTGCCTGAGTTTACAGCCATAGAAAATGTTTATCTGCCTGCTTTAATTGCAGGTGTTTCTAAAAAAGAGGCTACACAAAAAGCATCTGAATTATTAAACCTATTAGGTGTCTCTCATCGTATAGATCATAAACCAAACGAACTTTCGGGTGGAGAGCAACAACGTGTTGCTGTGGCTCGTGCTTTAATAAACGACCCTGCTGTTATCTTAGCTGATGAACCATCGGGTAACTTAGATACCAATAACGCACACGAGTTACATAAACTGTTTTTTACGCTGCGCGAAAAACTACAACAAACCTTTGTTATTGTAACCCATAATAAAGATTTAGCCGACATGAGTGACCGCCAGTTGCTGATGAAAGATGGCATTATGCAATAACATAAATTATTAAAAAGGTTTTGTTAGCAAAGTTTTTTCAGACTTTCTATACTCCTTATATATGTGGCTACTTTTATGCGACATGAAAAAAATTAGTTTGCTTATTATAATAGTATCTTTTTGCTTTGGAAAAGTTACCGCACAAATAAAACCTCCGTTTATTGATTTAGAAACTAAATGGGTAGATTCTGTTTATGCAAGTTTGAATCCTGATGAGCGTTTAGCGCAACTGTTTATGATTGCCGCATGGAGCAATAAGGATATGAAACACGTTAGGCAAATAGATAGCCTGATTTCAAAATACAATATTGGTGGGTTAATTTTTATGCAGGGTGGTCCGGTAAGGCAAACCAAGTTGGCAAATTATTATCAATCGCGCGCTAAAACACCTTTACTAATGAGCATTGATGGTGAGTTTGGTTTAGCTATGCGATTAGATAGTACTACGCAGTATCCTCGTCAGATGACGTTGGCTGCCATGCAAAACGATTCGTTAATTTATTACATGGGCCGACAAATAGCGCGTGAGTGTAAAGCAGTTGGCATACATGTAAACTTTGCTCCGGTGGCCGATGTAAATAATAATCCCAATAATCCTGTAATTTCTATGCGCTCGTTTGGTGAAGATAAAACGGCTGTCGCTAAAAAATCTTATTTATATATGAAGGGGCTACAAGATGAACACGTACTTGCCTGCGCCAAACATTTTCCCGGTCATGGAGATACAGATAAAGATTCGCACAAAACATTACCCATTGTACCTTATAGTTTAGAGCGATTAGATACACTTGAATTATTCCCGTTTAAATATTTATTTGATAGAGGATTAGGCAGTATAATGGTGGCGCATTTGTTTATTCCGCAATTGGATACTACAAAAAATTTACCCTCAACTTTATCTAAAAACATAGTACAAAAACTGTTGAAAGAGCGCATGAATTTTAAAGGCTTGGTGTTTACCGATGCTTTAAACATGAAAGGTGCTGCTGATTATAATAAACCCGGCATGCTTGATACCAAAGCCCTTTTAGCGGGTAACGATATGTTATTATTTAGCGAAGATGTGCCAAAAGCCATGGAAGAAATTAAAAAAGCCATTGCCAATAACGAAATTACGCAAGATGAAATTGATGCCCGTTGCAAAAAGATTTTGAAAGTAAAATACTGGTGTGGGTTAGATAAAAATAAAGCAGCACCAACCCGTTTATTAAATGAAGAAATAAACACCAACGCATCCGTTATTTTAAATACGAAGTTGTACGAAAGTGCCATTACATTGCTTCAAAATAAAAACAATATACTGCCTTTATTAAAACCCGATACACTTAAAATAGCCGAAGTATCGGTTGGGGTAACTGATAAAAATATGTTCTCGCAAAACTTGGCGCAGTATTTTAAAACCGATTTTTATGGTGTAACACATAACGAAAAGCAATCGGTATATGATACTTTATTGAAAAAATTGGCTGGCTATAATATGGTAATTGTACAGGTTAATAAAACCAATCAGAAACCCGATGATAATTTTGGAGCCAACCCACAAAGCATAGCGTTTATAGATACGCTGGTTAAACTAAAACCAACTGCGGTAGTGTTTTTCTCTAATCCCTATATCTTTAATAAATATAAAAACCTACAAAGTGCCGCGGCAGTTATAGAAGGATATGAGTATAATAATTACAGTCAAAAAGCAGCATCGGATGTGGTGGCAGGTGCGCTTGGAGTTAGTGGTAAGCTACCTGTAACAACTACACCTTTTAAACGGGGTACAGGAGTAGCGATACCAACCGCTATCAGGTTACAACAAGTAGCTCCTATTGTTTTAGGGATTCAAAAAAAAAAGCTCGCACAAATCGACAGCATCGCACAAAAAGGCATAAATGATAAATGCTACCCCGGTTGCCAAATTGTAGCGGTTAAGGATGGTAAAATATTTTATTGCGAATCTTTCGGAAAATTTACCTATGAGGGAACTGATACCGTAACCAACCAATCTATTTACGATATTGCTTCGGTTACCAAAGTAGCTTCATCTGCCTTGGCTTTAATGGATTTAGTTAGCAAGAAAAAAATAGATGTAGATCAAAAGCTGGTTCACTATTTACCGGAGCTTAAAAAGACAAATAAAGAAAACATTATTATTAAAGAAATGCTAACCCATCAGGCTGGTTTACCTGCATGGATTCCTTTTTATCAATCAACCTTAAATAAAGACAATAGTTTTAAAACGGGTTATTATAGCAGGGTTAAAACACCAGTTTATAGTAATCAAGTAGCAGATAGTTTATTTATACGTGCCGATTTTACCGATAGCATTTATCAAAAAATTGCCAGCAGTAAACTGGGTAAAAGGGGTGAGTACTTGTATAGCGATATAGGTTATTATTATACCAAAAAGATTATCGAACAAATAACCAAAACACCTCTTAACGACTACGTACAACAAAACTTTTACAACAAAATGGGTTTGCGTAGTTTGTGTTATAAACCACTAAACTATTTTGATAAAAAACAAATTGTACCTACCGAAAACGATACCAAATTCCGTAAGCAATTAGTGCAAGGTTATGTACACGACCCGGGTGCGGCTTTATTGGGCGGAGTAGGAGGGCATGCCGGTTTATTT
>JABDDQ010000028.1 GCA_013287545.1 Bacteroidota bacterium
TTGATTATGGAGGCAGTTATAGCTTCTTCCAATGTACTTTCGCTAATTATTGGAATCAAACCAACAACAGCCAGGCATCTAATGCACGCACCACACCATCTTTTTATTTTAATAATTATTATAATGGAAATCAATTAAACTCATTTGATAGTTTATACTTTGGCAATTGCATTATGGATGGAACTTTAGCTGAGGAATTTCAATTTGACACCATTGCAGGAACAATAGCTGGTACGGAACATTTAAAGTTTGATTATTGTGCCTTAAAAACGGGTAGCTTACCTCAAAATACATTTCCTACCAATAATTGTTTAATAAGCCAAAACATGAGTTTTGCTGGCCCATCCACTTATAACTTTAAGCTTAATTCTAATTCGGCTGCTAATGGTCAGGGTAACTTTTCTACTAATGGCAATTACGCAACCGACATTAATGGTTCTTCTTTTGCTAATCCTAATAACCCTAATATGGGAGCTTATGGGCCGTAATTAAAACTTCACTCTTAAACCAAAGTTTTGGTAATTGCTCATTTTTATAGGTGGTATTTTATTGCGCTGCATGTCTAAATATTTTAAATTGTTAAGCCCGTTAATTTGTTCGGGCACATCAGTTAATTTATTATCATTTAGGTATAATTTTTCTAAATGGGTTAGTATGCTAAAGTTACCGGGCAATTCTACTAATTCGCCATTTTCTAAATGCAGTATGGTTAATTTTGGTATAGTGCTAAGCACGTTTACGTTTTGTGTAAAATCTGTTTTTTTGTTTACGTTTAAATAAATCTCTTCTAAATTTTTTAAATCAGAAAATTCGGTGGGTAATGTTTTAAGGTTTTCGCCTACTAACTCTAAGCCCTTTAAGTTTTGCAAATGCTCAATTTCTCGTGGTATAAATTCTATTTGGTCGTTATTTAAACACAAATATTGCAGGTTTTTAAACTTAGATAAATCAATGGGGAAACTATCAATTGGCATTTTACTTAAATTAAGTCGGTATACTTTTGTAGGCTCCTTTAAAGCTTCGGTAAAGTTTGTATATACTTTTTTGTATTGAACTGAATCAATAGTTTGACCCATAATAAATGGACTACTGCCAAATAAAAAGCAACTAAATAAAAGTATATAAAAGGCTTGTTTCATGTATAGTATCTGTAGTATAAAGGTACGAAATTTTTAGGCAGTTTACAAGCTGAGACTAATCAAGTCGTACTCCGTTTCGGTAACTAACCCGTTTCGTTTCTGCACCGTTTTTATCGTAAAAAATCCAGGTTCCATCAGGCACACTTTGTTCGTGCCCTTTACGCCTGTCTTTTATAACTTTATAATTCATTACACTTTGTAGTTTTTGGTTGGGTTGCCATACCATACTTTTACCCGATAGGTGTCCGTTTTTAAAATGCTGCTCGCGTTGCATGCCACCTGTTTCATAATAATACTGCCAAGTGCCTGTTTGTTTCCCTTTTCTGTATTTGCCCTTGCTGTCAATAAAACCATTTTCGGTATACTGTATAAAACTGCCATGCTTAAAACCAAGTATGTAATTTGCAATTTCTCTTGGTTTACCCGTGCGTTCAAACCAATATTGCCATTTGCCATTTTTTTGTCCGTTTTTATACTCTCCGGTATAATTTATTTTGCCATTGCTATAAAAACCTTGCCACAAACCATCTATAATGCCTTTTTTAAAATAGCCTTTATCTTTAAGTTGTCCGTTTTGCCACCAGGCTTGCCATTCGCCTTCTTCTTTATTGGCTACGTAATTTCCTTCCTGTAGTTTTTTTCCGTTCTCAAAAAAGGTTGTCCATAAGCCATTTTTTAAGTTGTTGGCAAACACACCTTGTTTCCATAACTCGCCGGTTGTGTACCAATATTTCCAGGTTCCGTTTTGTTTATCATCTGCAAAATCGCCCTCACTTTCTTTTTTTCCATCTTCAAAAAAATACGTCCACAAACCCTCGCGTAAATTATTTTTAAAAGTGCCCTGCATTTCCATGCCACCGTTACTTCTATAAAAACTCCACAAACTATCCTTTTTACTTTCTATGTATTTCCCATCTGATTTAATCGTTCCATCCTGAAAATATGCTTTATACGGACCATTTATTTTTCCGTTAACGTACGTGGTAGTATACTCTAAAGCGCCATTTTCGTAATAAAATTTCCAAAGCCCCGTACGCAACCCGTTTAAATAAACGCCCTTACCGCGTAAAATATTTTTTTCGGTAACTAACGTAAGGGTGCCGTTTCCGTTTACAATAACTTGTTTGCCATCTTCGTTCCAAAGGTTCATCAAATACTCAACACTGTCTTTGTATTCTTTTTCCAGTTTAACTTTTCCGTTATCGTAAAATTCGGCAAACTTGCCACAAGGCACGCCATTACAGTAGTTCTCTTGCGATTGTATGTTGCCATTCGCGTAATAATTAACTAATGGCCCATTTTTTCTGTCATTTTCAAAAAATCCATCGCTTTGTAGTTTTCCGCTGTCATAATAATATTTCCACGCACCTTGTCGTTTGCCATACGTGAAACTCTCTGTGCTACGCAGCGTGCCATTTTCAAAGTACGATGTCCAAACACTATCAGGCCTATCGTTTTTAAAAACATTTTCTTGTGCAGTTTTTCCGCTGTTATAGTAGTACAAATAATGGCCTTGCTTTACTCCGCTTTTATAATATTCAACAGCCTTTAAATTTCCGTTATCGTAAAAAAACTTCCAGATACTATCTTGCTTTCCATTTACGTACCAACCCTGGCGAGCAAGTTTACCATTTTCAAAATAGTTAACTGTTTTGCCGTGGGCAATGCCATGTTTGTAATTATCTTCCGATTTAATTTTATTTTTATCGGCATCCCAGTACTCAAAACGAGGTTGTGCCCATGTAATAATAGGCAGGCAGTAAAAGAGATAAATAATAAAACGGTTTATTTTTTTCATAAACACAAAAGTAAAAATTGAACGATTTTAATTTAAACGAAGTCTTAAAACTTGTAAACATAGCTTAGTTACCACAGGTGCATAACACCTCTTTGGTAACTTTTTGTTTTTGATTGGGTAAAACGGAAACCTCTTTCATGTAGATAATTTTCAGTGAATCGATTTTATCATCTCTATGATTTTTATTCCAATCGTGTATTAAATAAGTACAGAAATAAGGTCGCATAAATGCATTACTGGCAAAAACATAATTCTCATAAAACTTACGCCACCTGTCGTCTTTAATATAGGCAAGCACACTGGTAGGCTTTGTGTAATTTGTTTTTACGCCTTTACGGTTTATATCAATTTTTAACGAATCTTTTGTATAACCTTCCATAACGTACCAGCCATCATCTTTAAAAACGGTAGGTGCAAACATGCCCCAGTTTTGATTAAAACGTAAACCGTAACCAAACTGAAAAAAGCCATTAGCTACCGTTAAACCCGACCCGCTTACGGTACTTATGTTCCAAAGCATACAAAGGGCTATGCAAAAAAACAGAAAAGAGTTTTTAATAACATTAATGTAGTAGTTTGATGCTAATTTTTTGAAGAAAGAGTTAAGACTGATTTTTATTTCGATATTTTGTTTGCGTTTAAACTTGCTATCAAGCCAATCCATTATCTGTGAGGGGAACAAACCTATTAAGGCAACCAAACTTATTAAATAAAACAAGCCTACAAATAAAGTAAGCGAAATGCTTAACTGAAAAGCAATAATGCATAAAATAAAAACCAATCTAAAGCGCGCATTTTTAAATGGTACAAGTAATAAAAATGGCACAATCATTTCGAACCATCTAACAAAAACAGTAAGAAATTTTAATAAACCCGGATAGGCTAACAACATTTTACCCAAAGGCCATGTCATTTGGTCGAGACTAAGGGCATAGTATAATGCAGAACCTTCGCTATTCCATTCGGTAGATTCTTTTAGCAATCCGGTAAAAAAGTAAACCGAGAAAAGTAAAATTACATAGCCCAATGTTGCGACTGATAGAATAACGTTCTTCGCATATTTTGAAGAACCCAACTTAATAGAGTCGAACGAATAGAAATTACCCCAAGGCAAAAAAATGCCCCAAAATAAAACCAAGCGCAACAAATCGTCTCCACCTTGTAAAATAAGTGTGTTGCGGTTTTGCAAAGAGGTTAGTAGAAACCAAGCTAAAAGCGTAAATAGTTTTGTTTTATAACCGGCTAATAAAAAAAGATATACGATGCCTGTAATAATAAACATGGTTAGGGCAAACCAATATGTATCGCTAAACTGAAAGAGCGAAAAATATCCGGGACTCCAAAAAGAGCGTTCGACCTGGTTAAAAGGCACGGCACCCGTTTCGGTATAATGGGCTGTTAATGAACTCGCTCTTATACACAAGTCGAGCAACAAAACTACCGCTAAAGCTATGCGCATTAAACTAAGGGCGCGTACATCTAATCCGTACAAATGTTTTAAGCGGGTATAAAAATGGGGTATAAATTTTGCACTTATCACAGCCTGTTGCCTTTTATCAAAACAATAAAATTGTAGCTTGTTTAATTTTACTTTTGTGTGAAGATATATGCAATTACCCATTATTCAAATTATTGATGTTACAAAAAAGTACGTAATAGGTACCGAGGTTATTAATGCCCTAAACGGCGTATCGCTAACGGTACAAAAAAACGAGTACGTTGCTTTAATGGGTCCTTCGGGTAGTGGAAAGTCCACACTAATGAACATGTTGGGTTGTTTAGATACTCCATCATCGGGCGAGTATATTTTAAACCAGATACCGGTTGCCAAAATGAGCGATAATGAGTTGGCCGAGGTGCGTAATAAGGAAATTGGCTTTGTGTTTCAAACGTTTAATTTATTGCCCCGTTCTACTACCTTAGAAAATGTGGCATTGCCTTTGGTTTATGCCGGAGTGAAAAAAGAAGAGCGGGAAAAGCGCGCTAAAGAAGTACTGGAGCAGGTTGGTTTGGCTAACCGTATGAGTCATAAACCGAACGAACTTTCGGGCGGACAACGACAACGGGTTGCCATTGCACGTGCTTTGGTAAACAAACCCGCCATTATTTTGGCCGATGAGCCTACCGGGAATTTAGATAGCAAAACTTCTATAGAAATTATGGCTTTGCTGGAGGATATACATAAACTGGGCAACACCATTATTTTAGTAACGCACGAGGAAGACATTGCCCATTACGCCCACCGCATTGTCCGCCTGCGAGATGGGGTTACCGAAAGCGACGTTTTAAATCCTAAATAGTTTTCTAACAAAACATAGTTTAAAACTATGCGGCAGCAGCCTGTATAAACGGCTTGTATCTACTACATTTGTTAGGTACATGGCCGAAGAAGTAAAAAAAAATAAATTAAAAATTCCACTTTCTCCCGAAGAAAACAAAACCGAAATTCAAGATGTTTCCGGTGAAGGTTTCAGCACTCCTAAACCTAAAAAAACTCCTGCAGAAAAAAAAGAAAAGCCTAAAGCCGCTGATAGCATTAGTGTTTTAGAGCGCGTAAAAAAAATAGTAGAATTTTTTAAGGCTGAACAAACCCAGCGCATCATAGGTTTATTTTACATTTTTGCAGCCGTTTATATTGGGGTAGCTTGTGCATCGTATTTGTTTACTTGGCAGGCAGATCAGGACAAAGTAATGGGTCCATCATCCTATCTTTTCTCGCCCGAAGTGCGTGTGCAAAACTGGTTTGGTAAAATGGGAGCTTTGCTTTCTCATTTGTTTATGTACAAATGGTTTGGTGTTTCTTCGTTTTTATTTGTGCCATTGTTGTTGTTGGGTGGCATTGCAAAAGCATTTCAACGTAATATTTCTATCAGTGCTAATTTATGGGCCAAAGCAGTTTTTGTAGTAGTTTGGACGTCGCTCACACTTGGGTTTATTTTTAGCGACAAACTACTTTTTTTAGGTGGCGGCTTTGGTTACATCATCAGCACTAATTTGCAATCATTAATAGGTGGCATTGGTTTATTGGCTTTACTGGTGTTAAGTTTTACCGGGTTTATTTTTATCATTTTTAAATTTAAAAAGAAAGAACCTGTAGCTGAAGAAGCTGCTACACCTTTCATTCAAGCTGTTGTAGAAACTCCACAACCCGAAATAAAAAACAATGCCAATAAATTTGTTTTTGAAAAAGTTGCCGAAGAAAAAATAGTTGAAGAGAAAACCATTGAAGAAGAAATTGATAACAGCGAAATAGTTTTAGAGGTTTCTGATTCTGAAAAAGAAGAAGGCGAAAAAAAAAACGAGATAGTTGACCTTGAGATTGAAACCGTAAAACCAGTAGCAGAAGCCGTAGTTGATACGGATGTTTTAGCACAAAAAATTGTAGAACAGTTTGGCGAGTACGACCCTACGTTAGATTTAGGCTCGTACCAAATGCCCCACCTTGGTTTACTGAATGATTATGGGAATGTAGAAAAAACAGCTACTATTAATCAGGAAGAATTAAACTCTAACAAGGATAAAATTATAGCAACGCTGCGTAACTACGGCATCGAGATTGATAAAATTAAAGCTACTATAGGGCCCACAGTTACACTTTACGAAATTGTCCCTGCAGCGGGCGTACGTATTTCTAAAATTAAAAACTTAGAGGATGATATTGCGCTAAACCTGGCCGCATTAGGCATTCGTATTATTGCGCCCATTCCGGGCAGAGGAACTATTGGTATAGAGGTTCCAAACCAAAACCCGGAGATGGTGCCTATGCGTAACATTTTAGCTACAGAGAAATTTCAGAACACTACATTCGATTTACCTATTGCATTGGGTAAAACCATTAGCAATGAAACCTTTATTGCCGACTTATCTAAAATGCCACACTTGCTTATGGCAGGTGCCACAGGTCAGGGTAAATCGGTTGGGTTAAATGCGGTATTGGTTTCCTTGCTTTATAAAAAGCATCCATCGCAAATAAAATTTGTACTAATTGATCCTAAAAAAGTTGAACTAACACTTTATAATAAAATAGAACGCCACTATCTGGCAAAACTTCCAAATTCTGAAGAGGCCATTATTACCGATAACACCAAAGTGGTTCACACATTAAATTCGCTTTGTATTGAAATGGATAACCGTTATGCCTTGTTGCAGGATGCGCAAGTGCGTAATTTAAAAGAGTACAATACCAAATTTGTTGCACGTAAATTAAACCCTAACGACGGACACAAATATCTCCCTTATATAATTGTAGTAGTTGACGAGTTTGCCGATTTAATTATGACGGCAGGTAAAGAGGTTGAAATGCCAATTGCCCGTATAGCACAATTAGCAAGGGCTGTGGGCATACATTTAATTATTGCTACGCAGCGCCCAAGTGTAAACATTATTACAGGGGTTATTAAAGCTAACTTTCCGGCACGTATAGCGTTTAGGGTAACGTCTAAAATAGATAGTCGTACTATTTTAGATGCAGGCGGAGCAGAGCAATTAATTGGTAAAGGAGATATGTTGCTTAGCACAGGTAACGATTTAATTCGCATACAATGTGCTTTTGTTGATACACCCGAAATTGAAAAAATAACTGAATTTATTGGCTCGCAACGAGGCTACTCAAGTGCCTTTATTTTACCTGAATATATTGATGAAAACGCCGAAGGCGTTGCTGATATAGACCTTAGCGAGCGCGATAAAATGTTTGATGATGCGGCACGCGTTATCGTTCAACATCAGCAAGGTTCAGCATCTTTATTACAACGTAAATTAAAACTGGGTTATAACCGCGCAGGCAGAATTATTGACCAGCTTGAAGCTGCCGGTATTGTAGGTTCATTTGAAGGCTCTAAAGCCCGCGAGGTGCTTATTAAAGATCCTGTTTCGTTAGAAGAGCGCCTAAAAGAAATGAGTACGCCTAAAAGTTAATTTCTTTTCTTTCTAATTTCTTTTTAATACATTTATCTACTAATCCTAAAACCGGTATTATGAAAAAACAGATTTTAACAATAGCTGTTGCTATTAGCTCATTGCAATTTTTTGCACAAGACATTAAAGTTAGAGAGTCTAACGAAAGTTTTAGTAATGGCGGTCATAACGCCCTATCAGTTACGCTTTATGTAACCGATGCAAATATGGTTGAAAAGGAATGGAAAAGTAAAATGAAAGATTTTGGCTACGATAAATCCAGCGAAAAAAGCAACGAATACTTTTTTGATAATGTACTAATGAAGGAGTTAGGCAATAACACGCTTGATGTTTATTCTAAAGTAGTGGAGCAAAAGTCAGAAAAATCAGTTCAATTAGTTGCTGCTTTCGATTTAGGAGGCGCTTATTTAAGCTCATCAGAGCATAAAGATAAGTTTGAGTACGTGAAAAAAATGATGCACGATTTTGCCGTTAAAATAAGCAAAGAGGAGTTGGATGACCAAATAAAAGCGGCCGGTAAAGTACTGTCAAACCTGCAAGATAAACAGTCATCGATAGAAAAAGACAATAAAGGGTTGGCTGATGACATTACCAACTACAACCAAAAAATTAAGAAAGCAAACGAGCAAATAGAACAAAATAAAAAAGACATAGAAACCAAAAAAGGCGAAGTTGCCGCGCAACAAAAGGTAGTTGAAGGCATTAAAGCCAAAAAAGAATCTATGAAGTAAACGCTTGATTTTACTTATATTTGCCGACTTATTTTAGAGATGAAACAGATTCGTAACTTTTGCATTATTGCACACATTGATCACGGAAAATCAACACTTGCCGATAGATTATTAGAGTATACCAACACAATATCCAAGCGCGAAATGCAGGCGCAGGTGCTTGATGACATGGACTTGGAGAAAGAACGTGGCATTACTATTAAAAGTCATGCCATACAAATGGACTATGAATTAAACGGACAGAAATATGTGTTCAATTTAATTGATACTCCGGGTCACGTTGATTTTAGTTACGAAGTTTCCCGCTCTATTGCAGCCTGCGAGGGTGCTTTGCTTATTGTAGATGCTGCGCAAGGCATACAGGCACAAACCATTTCTAATTTATATTTGGCTTTAGAACATGATTTAACTATCATCCCCATCCTTAATAAAATAGATTTACCAAGTGCTGAGCCAGAAATGGTTAAAGACCAAATTGTAGATTTATTAGGTTGCAAACGCGAAGAAATTTTAGCCGCGTCGGGTAAAACCGGTATGGGGGTGCACGAAATTTTAGCAGCCATTGTTGAGCGCATTCCTTCTCCAAAAGGAGATGAAGCGGCGCCTTTACAGGCTTTAATTTTCGATTCTGTTTTTAACTCATTCCGTGGCATTATAGCGTATTTTCGTATATATAATGGCTCAATAAAAAAGGGCGATAAAGTAAAATTTGTAAACACCGGTGCCGAATATAATGCCGATGAAATAGGTGTATTGCGTTTAAAGCAAGAACCTCGTGATAAAGTGTTAACGGGCGATGTAGGTTATATTATATCGGGTATAAAAGAAGCACGTGAGGTAAAAGTGGGCGATACTATTACCACATCTGCTAACCCGTGTACCGAAGCGATACAAGGTTTTGAAGATGTAAAACCAATGGTGTTTGCGGGCATTTACCCCGTTGATACCGAAGATTTTGAAGAGCTGCGTTACAGCATGGAAAAACTGCAGCTAAATGATGCCTCACTTACCTGGGAGCCTGAAAGTAGTGCGGCACTTGGTTTTGGTTTCCGTTGTGGGTTTTTAGGAATGCTACACATGGAAATTATACAAGAGCGATTAGAGCGTGAGTTTAACATGACGGTTATAACCACCGTACCCAACGTATCGTATATTTCTTACCTGACGAATGGTGATGTTGTTATTGTAAATAACCCAAGTGATTTACCCGACCCGGGCAGAATTGATTATATAGAGGAGCCTTATATTAAAGCGGCTATTATTACAAAATCTGAATTTATTGGACCTGTAATGAGTTTGTGTATTGAAAAACGCGGACAAATTGTGGGGCAAAATTATTTAACGGCCGATAGGGTTGAATTACTTTTTGAAATGCCACTGGGCGAAATTGTATTTGATTTTTACGATCGTTTAAAATCTATTTCAAAAGGTTATGCTTCGTTCGATTACCACCGTATAGGCATGCGCCAATCTGATTTAGTAAAACTGGATATTTTATTAAACAGCGACCAGGTAGATGCTTTATCTGCTTTAATACACAGAAGCAATGCACATGAGTTTGGTAAAAAAATCTGCGAAAAATTAAAAGAATTAATTCCGCGTCAGCAATTCGAAATCCCTATACAGGCTGCCATTGGTGCTAAAATTATAGCCCGCGAAACTATCAGGGCTATTCGTAAAGATGTAACGGCAAAATGTTATGGTGGCGATATATCGCGTAAGCGTAAATTATTAGAGAAACAAAAAGAAGGTAAAAAACGTATGCGCCAGGTGGGTAGTGTAGAAATTCCGCAAAGTGCGTTTATGGCCGTACTAAAATTGAACGATTAATATGGAAAGAATAGAAGTTTTAAAAACCTATAAAATATTTATTGGCGGCCAATTTCCTCGCACCGAAAGCGGACGTTACTATCCCTTGCTTGATAAAAACAAAAAAAATATTGCTAATATGTGTCTTTCATCTCGTAAAGATTACCGTAATGCCGTTGTTGCCGCACGTGGCGCAGTAGGTGGATGGAGCGGAAAATCGGCTTTTAATCGCTCACAAATTTTATATCGCCTGGCCGAAATGCTGGAGGGGCGCAAAGAACAATTTATTGAAGAATTAAGTAAGCAAGGTTCAACCAAAGCGCAAGCTTTAAAAGAAGTTGAATTAAGCATAGACCGTATAGTTTATTACGCAGGCTGGTGCGATAAGTATCAGCAAATATTAAGCTCGGTAAACCCCGTAGCATCTTCTCACTTTAATTTTTCGGTGCCTGAACCAATGGGCGTTATAGCTGTAGTGGCTGATGAAACAACATCTTTAATCGGTTTAATCTCTGTTATTATTCCGGTTATTGCAGGTGGTAACACTTGCATTGCCTTAGCATCTGAAACAAAACCTTTATGTGCTATCACCTTAGCAGAATGTTTAGCTACCAGCGATTTACCGGGCGGCGTAGTAAATATACTTACGGGTACAAGTGCTGAGTTGCACACACATTTCTCATCACACATGGATGTAAATGCTATTGTTTATTGCCGAGATAATGCCACTGAACGCAAAACCATTGACGAAAACTCATCGTTAAACGTAAAGCGTTCGTACTACTGGCACAAAAACTGGGCTAATGAAAGTGAGCAAAACCCATATTATATAACTGATTTACAGGAAATTAAAACAACCTGGCATCCGGTAGAAAATATTGGGGTGGGTGGCGCTAAATACTAAAAACAGGCAAAAAAGGGCTAAAAAGCCAATTTTTAGGCTATTATATTAGAAATAGTGCTATCTTTGCCATCCTTAAAAAAAACAGACATGCCAAAAATGAAAACAAACTCCGGTGCAAAAAAAAGATTTGCATTAACCGGGACCGGTAAGATTAAGCGCAAGTATGCTTTTAAAAGACACATTTTAACCAAAAAAGAAAAAGATCGCAAACGTGCTTTACGCGGTAGTGGTCTTGTTCACAAAACAGACTTAGGAAACGTAAGATTCCTATTGGCTCTTGGTAAATAAGCTCTTTAAAGCACAAAGCAAAAAATCTAAAACGGTAAAAAAATCAATTGTTAAACCCGATTTTCAGTAAAAAGATTTACTATAAAACGTAAACACTGAAAGTCTAAAAACAAAAAAAAGAAAATGCCACGTTCAGTCAATCACGTTGCCAGCAGAGCACGCAGAAAAAAAGTCCTTAAGTTAACCAAAGGTTACTGGGGCGCTCGTAAAAACATTTGGACTATAGCCAAAAACGTTTGGGAGAAAGGTTTAACCTACGCTTATCGCGATCGTAAAAACAAAAAACGCAGTATGCGTGCTATGTGGATACAACGTATCAACGCAGCAGCTCGCGAAAACGGAATGAGCTACTCTCAGTTTATGCACAAAATTCATCAAAAAGATGTGCAATTAAACCGTAAAGCTTTAGCAGATTTAGCACTAAATCATCCGGAAGCCTTTAAAGCAGTACTTAACTCAATTAAGTAATCTGTAGCTATTTTAACACGTTACGTCTAAAAAAACGAAACCCCGATTGCTTTTGCATCGGGGTTTCTTTATTTTTGATAACTTTAATTTAATATAGGTATCAATTTAATTTAACGTGAGTATGAAAAAAATTACTATAGTGGCTTCGGCTTTATTAATTTGCAACACAATTTTTTCGCAAACAGCAGGGCAAAAGAAAATTTTATTTGATTGTACACATTCTGAAACTTCGGGTAATGGAGATTGGTGTATAGATGCAGATTTACATAATTTGGATTGGAAATCGACAGGGCCAACAACCGGTGGGTCGGGTAACGAATCAAACCCGCAACAGTATCCAACTCCTTCGCAAACAACAATAACAACTGCAACGGCTGAAACTTATTGGGAAGGTGCTTTATCGTACTGGGCTATTGATTGTGTAAATTACGGTTATTGGGTAGAAACACTTCCTTATACAGGAAGTATTACTTATGGCAGCACTGCTAATGCACAGGACTTAAGTAACTACGATATATTTGTGGTTGATGAACCAAACACATTATTTACAGCTGCTGAAAAAACAGCCATGATGCATTTTATTTCGAATGGCGGCAGTTTGTTTATGATATCTGATCATATTAATTCTGATAGAAATGGAGATGGTTATGATTCTCCTATGATATGGAAAGATTTTGTAACCAATAATGGTGTTGCGAATAATTCTTTTGGTTTTACAGTTGATTATCAAAATTTTTCAGATAACAGTTCTAACTCCAATGTTGCTACTTCAACACAAGATTCTGTAACACATGGAAAATATGGAAATGTTGCAGAGGTTAAATGGAGTAATGGAACTTGTTTTACAATGATTCCTTCACAAAACAGTAAAGTAAAAGGACATGTATGGAAAAGTGGTAAAGGACAAACAGATACAGCGGTTTGTTGTATAACTACTCAATATAATTGTGGAAAAATAGCGGTTATTGGCGATAGCTCACCTCCGGATGACGGAACAGGTAACCCCTCAGCCAGCTTATATACAGGTTATACAGGCGATGCTGCCGGAAACCACCGCCCATGGTTAATGAATATGATGATTTGGTTGGCAGAACCTATGAATTGTTCTGCAACAACGGGCATTAAATCGGTTACAGCAGGTAATGAGTTAAACATGTACCCAAACCCTGCAAGCGACAAAGTACAGGTTAATTTTACCAATAACTCAGATAATAGTGCGGTTCTAAGCTTAATAAATATGAATGGTCAAATTGTAAACACTATACAAACACACCAAAAAAGCAACGACCAGGATACGTTTGTAATTGATACTACACCGCTTGCAGCAGGTGTTTATTATTGCAAAGCACAAGTTGACGATAAAATAAGCGTTAAAAAATTAGTGGTTATAAAATAACCACTATATTGCGTATTATATTTTAACGTAATAGATAATGAAAAAAACAACTAGTGTTGTAGGTTTGATTTTCTTATTTTGTAACACGCTGTTTTCTCAAACAACAGGGCAAAAGAAAATTTTATTTGATTGTACACATGCCGAAACTTCAGGTAATGGAGATTGGTGTATAGATGCAGATGTGCAAAATTTGCATTGGGGCAATGGCTATGTTAATACAAGTGGAACGGGTTCTAATCCACAACAATATCCAACGCCTACACAAACAGCAGTAACTTCTTCGACAGCCGAAACATATTGGGAAGGCGCTTTATCATACTGGGCTATTGATTGTGTAAATTACGGTTTTTGGGTAGAAACACTGCCTTACAATGGAAGTATTACATATGGTAGCACTGCTAATGCACAAGATTTGAGCAAGTACGATATTTTTGTAGTAGATGAACCAAACACACTTTTTACAACGGCTGAAAAAGCAGCCATGATGCATTTTATTGCAAATGGCGGCAGTTTATTTATGATATCTGATCATATTAATTCTGATAGAAATGGTGATGGTTATGATTCTCCTATGATTTGGAAAGATTTTGTAACTAATAATGGTGTTGCAAATAACTCTTTTGGTTTTACAGTTGATTACCAAAATTTTTCAGATAACAATTCTAACTCCAATGTTGCTACTTCAACACTAGATTCTGTAACACATGGTAAATATGGAAATGTTTCGGAAGTTAAATGGAGTAACGGAACTTGTTTTACAATGATTCCTTCGCAAAATGCAGATGTTAAAGGGCATGTGTGGAAAAGTGGTAAAGGGCAAACAGATACTGCCGTTTGTTGTATAACTACTCGTTATGGTTGTGGTAAAATAGCGGTTATTGGTGACAGTTCTCCTCCGGATGATGGAACAGGTAACCCCTCAGCAAGTTTGTATACAGGTTATACAGGCGATGCTGCCGGAAACCACCGTCCGTGGTTAATGAACATGATGATTTGGTTGGGATACCCATCAGTTTGTAGTATAGGCATTAAATCAGTTACAGAAGGCAATGAGCTTAGTATGTATCCAAACCCGGCAAATGATAAAGTACAGGTTAATTTTACCAATAGCTCAGAAAATAGTGCCGTGTTAAGTTTAATAAATATAAACGGCCAGGTTGTAATTACTGCACAAACACACCAAAAAAACAACAACCAGGATACTTTTGTAATTGATACTACACCGCTTACAGCAGGTGTTTACTATTGCAAAGCGCAAGTTGATGATAAAATAAGCATTAAAAAATTAGTTGTTATAAAATAACAACTAATTTTAGGGCAATATTTTAGTTCAATTTTCGTTTAGGTGCAATAATGAGAAAATACGGCCTTTTATTATTTTTTAGTTGCTTCAGTCTATTATTGTCTGTGGCTCAGGATAATAAAAAGCAATATTTTTCGCACGATGTGGGTGTTTTTTTAGGAGCCAGCTATTACATCGGAGACTTAAATAGCAAGCAATTTGCTATGTCGCAACCGGCGGTCGGCATTTTTTATCGATTTAATTATAGTTACCGTGTTGCATTTAAAGCCGCTTTTAATTACGGAAGCATACAAGGCGATGATTCGCAAAGCGGCAACCCCGACCAAATAGAACGTAACCTTAATTTTAAGTCAACTATTATGGAGTTTTCTGCACGAACCGAATTTAATTTTTGGGAGTATAGAACCGGCCATAAAAACTTCATTTTTGCACCCTACATTTTTTTAGGTATAGGTGTTTTTAATTTTAATCCGCAGGCACATTATGGCAACCAATGGGTTAGTTTGCGCAATCTTTCAACCGAAGGAGAAGGTACGCCTTTAGGCACAAGAAAACCATATCCATTAACGCAAGTGTGTTTGCCTTTTGGTATTGGGTTTAAATTAACCTTATCGCAACAAATAGGGCTTGGTATAGAGTGGGGACCCCGTAAAACATTTACCGATTATTTAGATGATGTAAGCGGCACCTATGTTGACCCAGCTAAGCTTGCTATATATAAAGGTGGCTTGGCAGCAACACTTAGCAACACAAGTAAAGTACCGGGTGCTATATCTGGCGATACAGGTAAATTACGCGGTAATCCAAGTACTAAAGACTGGTATTTTTATTACGGCTTAGTTATTAGCTATAAACTAAAATTTAAACCCAAAGAGTGTAGAGGTGCTTTTTAAGGTGTTGGCATTTTTTCGTTTGTTTTTGTATTGAGGTAAAATTTTATGCAAAAAATACTCCTCATATCCGATACCCATAGTTATTTAGACCCTAAACTTTTTAAATACATAGAAACTGTAGATGAGGTGTGGCATGCCGGTGATATTGGCATTATTTCAGTTTGCCAAGAGATTGAAAAACTAAAGCCCTTAAACGCCGTATATGGTAATATTGATGGGCAAGATGTTAGGGACTTGTATCCCGAAAACGCTATTTTTATGTGTGAGCAGGTAAAAGTGTTTATTACCCATATTGGAGGCTACCCTAACCGATATAACCTCGAAGCCAAAAAAATAATTGAGCAGCAAAAACCAAACTTGTTTATTTGCGGGCATTCGCACATCTTAAAAATAATGTACGATAAAAAGTACAATTTACTGCACGTAAACCCCGGTGCATGCGGAATACATGGCTTTCATCAGGTAAAAACCGTATTACGATTTGCCATTGAAGGCACCGAAATTAAAAACATGGAAATTATTGAATTGGGTAAAAGGGCCTGATTTTAGGGCGTTGTACGTTACCAAATCATTAATACTGTTAAAAAAACGCTAATATTAAAAAAACACTTGACTTGTATGCTTAAAATGTCCGACATTTGTGCTGCAAAATAAACGATTAAACCAAAAAAAATGAAGACGAACAACCCGATTCTTGACAACATTATCGAAACACAGACTCAAGCCGTTAACAGCTGGGTAGATTCTACTAAAAAAATTCAATCTGCTTTAATGGGCGGAAACATTGCTACTGAAGGACAAACAATTTACAAAGAGTGGATAGAAAAGCAAATGGGCGCATTTAGCGGCATGCAGGCTAACTATTCTAAAATGGATACCAGCAAACCAGAAGAGTTTTTTAAAAACTGGTATAACCAACAATTAGCTGAAGTGAAAAAAATGACTGATTTTAACCAAAGCGTTTATAGCAGCGTGGCTAATTTTGGTAAATCTCCGGCAGATTATATGACTAACTACAATCATGCTAACCAAGCTTGGACAAAAATCTACAACACTTGGATGAGCACACTTAACTCTACTTACGATACATTTTCAAAAAATATACCAAGCTCTTTAAACAAAGATGCTTTTAAAAATATTTTTGAAGGCAACAAAGTTTATTTAAAACTTCAAGAATTTTGGCAACCTGCTTTCGCAGCGTTCCAAAACGGAAATTTTACAGCTGAAGGATTTAAAAAATTCACTCAACCGGATGCTTACAAAGAAATTACAGAACAAATGTTCCAATCTATGTACGGTCAGGCAACATTAAAAGATGTATTTGATGCTTCTATCAAAAAAATACAAGACTTTTTTGTTAACCAACAAAACCTATCAAAAGAGTACGCAAGCACTTTTACTAATATCTCTAACGAGTATCCTCAATTAATTTCTGGCGATTTCGCAAAATTAGCTGATATGTACAAACATGCACAAAGCGTGTTCGGAAAAAGCTTCGAGCCAATTTTAAAATTAGCTACTCCTGGTAAAGAAAAAGAAGCTATCGAATCAAACATTGCTTTGTTAGATAAAATTTCTGAGTATGCTGTAAAACAAGCTCAATTGCAACAACACATGTACAGCACTACACAAAAAGCAATTGAAGAGTCGGCAAAACATACATTTGAAAAAATGACTCCTGAAACTTTGCAACAACAAAGCTTTACCGAGTTTTATAACGAGTGGTTAAAAACAAATGAAACATTGTTTACTCAATTGTTCGAATCAGACGATTACTCTAAACTTAAAGGTGAACTTTTAAGCATTTCTATGGATGTGAAAAAAGATTTTGAAAAACAATACGAAAGCGTATTTGCTATCTACCCAATTGTTTTTAAAAGCGAAGCTGAAGAGTTATACAAAACTGTTTACGAATTAAAAAAGCAAGTAAAAGCTCTTGAAACGCGTTTAGCTGCTCATGGTGCTGCTACACTTACTTTTGATGACGAAGACAAAGCGTCTAAAGCTAAAAAGAAGTAATTTAATTCTCTAATACTAAAAAGCCTCAGTTGATATTCAACTGAGGCTTTTTTATTGCAGTAGTTTATTTTATAATGTTATTGTAAATAGTAATGTATAGTTATAGTACTATCTATTGTTATTTCAAAGAGAGGACTGGACAGAAAGAAAATGTATGGTATACGTTTTTTGATGAAGAACCAACTTGTATGAAGGTCTGAATCTTATACAATAGATTGCTCCCTGTGGTTGAAATAACAAGAATTGATAGTGAGTAATAGTTTTACAAGGTTATCTAATACACACTTCACCTTTATTTATAATAGTAAGTAAGGCGTAAATAAAAAAGCCCTCGCATATAGTTTATGCGAGGGCTTTGGAATATTATTAAAATTTATCTTACTATAACTAAACGTTTGTTTACAACGCCCTCGTTGCCCATAATGCTTACATTATAAACGCCTTCGCTTAAATTGCCTGCATCAATGCTTGTGTTACCATTTATGGTTTGGCTAAATACTAATTTGCCGTTTACATCAAACACTTGCACGGTTTGTTTTTCGGTAGCAGAGGTTTCTATAGTAAAGTTTCCTTTATTAGGATTAGGATAAATGTTAACCTGACTGCTATTTAATAACTGTTTAATTCCTAATCCACGGTTGTTATTTTGATTACTGTGCGATTTAACTTTAGCTACATCTACACTATTAGTGCCATTTAAACGCAAAGTTGGTGTACAGTTAAATCCATCAGCATCTACACGCCAATTACCGGTTGCCTGAAAGGTGCTAAAGTTGGGGTCGTTTAAAGTTGTTGAAGTACCTGAAACAGTGCCAATATTATGCCAGGCTCCGGTACTATTATCATCTCTCATTAACTCATAATTAGTTACCGGCGTGTAGGTTGCATTTCCTACAGCATAAAGATTCCAACTAAAAGTGCCACCATTATTTTGGATATAAACTGTAGTGTGATATGGGCTCATGTAGCTATAAGTTCCACTTGTATCCATAAATTGTAAGGCGTATTTGTAATATCCAACTTGTGGGTCTCCATTTGCGGGGCCAACGCTACGTGCTGTATCCATAAACTGGCTTAACACACTGTAAGGTTGTGAGCCAATTTTTTTATAAATTCCGGTTGAAACTTCGCGATAAATAATAAATGAAGCTGCAGTTGGGTACGGTATTTTATCCCAATAAACTATATTATATTCTTTTACACCTATGCTGTCATCTGATACCAAACAAAGACTTGGTGTTACCTGTAATGTAGCAATGTTGTTAGCTATAAAAGCATCTCCCATAGAATTAACACTTGTAAGTGTTATTCCGGCAAATGAAATAGATGGTGAAGCGTACTCTCCTGTAATATATAAACTACCGTGTGGTCCGGCTGCAATACCATTTCCAACATCAGAAGAATCTCCGCCGGCGCCTCTTGCCCAAGATAAAATACCGTTAGATTTATATTTTGCTACAAAAACATCGTTCTCAAAATCTCCACCTCCGCTTCCGTTTAGGAAAGAAGTGTTGAAAAGAGTAACAGGACCAACGTGTAACGAATCGGAAGTATAAGTGCCTATAATGTATGCGTTTCCGCCTGCATCAATAGATATGCTACTGGCTGAGTTAGCAGAAAATGAATCTCCGCTGGTACTTTGTGCCCATAAATCATTTCCATTAGTATCGTATTTTGCTATAACTGATTCTATAGATGAATTACTGTTTGTAACACTATGTGTACCAAAAGAAACAGTAGACGAGTAACCTATATGTCCGGTTACATATACATTTCCGGTAGCATCAGCAGCTAAACCATACACGCCATCATCATCAGCAGCACCGGCTGTTTTTAACCACTGAAGGGCACCACTTGTATTATATTTAACCACAAAAATATCGTTGAACCCATTGTTTGAAAGTGTAGTTGCGCCAAATGTTATGCTGGTTGATGAAAAATAACCACCTACATATACGTTACCCGATGCATCTGTACCAATTCCAAGTGCAATAACATCTCCACTTGAGCTGGTGTTACTGGTGTTGCCTTGTATCCAAAGGTTGTTACCGTTATTATCAAACTTGGCTATAAAGGCATCATTAGTAGAACCATCATTGGTGCCATTGGTAATACTATTACTTCCAAAAGTAATAGATGCGCTGCTAAAATATCCGGTAATATATACATTGTTTGAAGCATCTACTGAAACGCCATACGCTTGAGAAGCGGCATTGCCTGTACCTTGTTGTGCCCACTGAGCAACACCGCTTGCATTGTATTTTGCAACAAATGCAGTGTAACCACTTGTGTTTATTAATTTAACAGAATTACCAAAATTAAGTGTATCGGCATTATAATAACCTGCTACATATACGTTTCCGGCAGCATCGGTTGTAATTGCATTAGGGTTAGTTCCGCCATTTCCGCCGGCTTGTTTTGCCCATATAAAATTTCCGCACGAATCGTATTTTGCTAAATACATATAAGGACCCGCTCCATACACATTATGTAAGGTAGTAGTGCTAAAAGTTATGGTTGATGAATAATAATAGCCTAAAGCATATGTATTACCAAAAGCATCGGCTGCAATAGCATTGCCGCCATCTTCGTAAGTTCCTCCTGCTTTTGTAGCCCAGGCACAAGATGATTGCGCTTTTGTTTGATTTGATAAAACAAGCGCCGCAACAAATAACAGTGCTGTAAATAACGTAGTGATTTTTTTCATGTAAATGAGTTTAAAATTTTTAAGGAAATAAAGATAGGAATAATTTAATTATTAAAACAAATCAAAACACATGTTGGTAAGTTAAATAATTGGTTTGGTAGGAAATAAAATAACACTCATCTTTAAAAAGCAAAACTATCTGTTACCTCGTTTGCTAATGCTTTTTTCTAATTTTCTGCGTTGGTTTTCCCTGCGGCGGGCACCACCTAAATTAACTTTTTTGTTCTTTTCTTTTTTCTCGGCAAAGGCACTATTAGTTGGTACTAATTTTTTACCTTTTTTTGAATTTTTATTTATGTTCTTGTCTTTTTTAACCGGTATCTCATCTGTAGTTAGTTCGTCCGAAATTTCTACATCATTTGGTATAGCCATTGCAGGAATTTTTTTGTTCATTAATTCCTCAATTTCTTTTTGTTTTTCTTTTTCGGCAGGCACTACAAAACTCAATGCTATACCTGTTTTTTCAGCTCGTCCGGTTCTCCCAATTCGGTGTATGTAAACGGCTGCCTCTCTCGGTATATCAAAATTTATAACGTGGGTAACATCGGTAATGTCTATACCGCGTGCAATAACATCGGTTGCAATTAATAAACGATGTGTGCCATCTTGCAATTGTCTTACCGCAGTAAAGCGGCGTTGTTGCGATTTGTTAGAATGGATTAAACTTATTTGATCGGGAAACGTAACCTTAATCATTTTATACAAAGCATCTGCTACTTTTTTATTTTTTACAAAAAGTAAAGCTTTGCTGATGCTTGGGTCGTTTGCTAATAGCGATTGCAATAAATTTACTTTGGTGTAAAAATTAGGAACCTGATAAGCACCTTGTGTAATGTTTGCTAAAGGAGTTCCTCGTGTAATTGGTTCAATGTATTCGGGTTTATAAAAATAATCGGTAATCATTTTTTCTACCTCATCAGTTAACGTAGCTGAGAAAAGAAGGTTTTGTCTTTTTGGCGGTAACACATCCATTATTTGTAATAGCTGGGGACGAAAACCTAAATTCAGCATTTCATCTACCTCGTCAATTACCAATTTTTTTACCGAGTTTAATTGTAATGCACGGCTTAAATATAAATCCATTAGTCTGCCCGGTGTTGCTACCAAAACATCTACACCATTATAAACCTGCTGTGCCTGTGCCGGCATTTTTACACCGCCATACACACCCACGCAACGTACACTCATGTATTTAGTTAGTTTTTCTACTTCACTTACAACCTGTACAACCAGCTCGCGTGTTGGTACAACAATTAGTACGCGTGGCGGGCGTTGTTCAGAATAGGTTAATTGCCTAAGTAAAGGTAATATATAGGCAAATGTTTTTCCGGTACCTGTTTGTGCAATGCCTATGGCATCTTTACCCGACATGATGATGGGGAATGCTTTTTCCTGAATAGGGGTAGGGGTTTCAAAACCAATATCGCCTAAGGCTTTTAGTAATTGCTTTGATAAATTAAGGTCGTTAAAAGTGCTCACGGGTTGTAAAATTTGCGTAAAGATACTTTAAATAAATAGCAACCTTTGCACCTAATAAAAATGCCTGATTTAATTAAAAAGCTATCCACAACAGCTCGTTAATTATTTGTGTTTTTTGCATTTTTATTTTCGATTTTAAAGCCATATCTTTCATAGCTCATTTTAACGCACTAAATTTTTATGAAGGCATATGTTTTTCCAGGACAAGGTTCTCAGTTTTCTGGCATGGGTAAAGAGTTATATGATAGTAATTCTACCGCAAAAACTTTATTTGAAAAAGCGAACGATATATTAGGTTTCCGTATTACTGATGTAATGTTTGGTGGTAGCGATGAAGAATTAAAACAAACAAAAATTACACAACCCGCTATTTTTTTACACTCGGTTGTTTTAGCACATACACTGGCAGATTTTAAACCTGATATGGTTGCTGGTCACTCGTTAGGGGAATTTTCTGCTTTAGTAGCTAACAAAACCTTATCGTTTGATGATGCTTTGAAATTAGTTTACAAACGTGCCATGGCTATGCAAAAAGCTTGCGAAATTAACCCAAGCACTATGGCTGCCGTTTTAAATTTAGATGATAAAATTGTAGAAGAAGTTTGTGCTGGCATTACAAAAGAAACTGGTGAAGTTGTAGTGGCTGCAAATTATAATTGCCCGGGGCAACTGGTAATTTCAGGTAGTATAAAAGGAATTGAAATTGCCTGCGAAAAAATGAAAGCTGCCGGAGCTAAACGTGCATTGGTGCTGCCGGTTGGTGGTGCATTTCATTCACCATTGATGGAACCTGCCAGGGCAGAATTAGCCGAAGCAATAAACCAAACAAACTTTAACGCGCCTATTTGTGCGGTATACCAAAACGTAACTGCAAAAGCGGTAAAAAACCCGGATGAAATAAAAAAGAATTTAATTGCTCAGCTAACAGCGCCCGTACGTTGGACTCAAACCATTGAGCAAATGCTGGTTGATGGGGCTACACATTTTACCGAAGTTGGTCCGGGTAAAGTGCTACAAGGTTTAATTAAAAAAGTAAATAAAGACGCGGAAGCAATAAGCGCATAACACATGATGAAATACACACGCATAATTTTTGTTTTTTGTTTTTTTATTTTCGCTAATCAATTTATTTATGCGCAACGTTTTTTACAAGGTTTAGCTCTTTTTGCAGGAGAAACTTCATCGCGTGACAGATATATAAACAGATATCCAATAGATTTTCAGGACGACCCAACTTTTTTACATGCACGTCCGCCATCGCACAAATCAGCAGAGCTTGAAAACTTTAGTGTAGGCGTTTTTGCTGAAATGCTTAAAAGCTATGATTGGCGTTGGGTTACAGAAATTGATTATTGTAACAAAGGCGCAGTAGAAAACGAACTGCTAAACCCTATTACAAATCAAAAACGGGTATCGGCAAACCACTACGCTAACCTGCAATGGAATAACTATTTAAAACGTTGGATTGACTTAGGGTTTAAATTTAGAACCTATGCCATGGTAGGCGCCAGAATTGAATATACTGTGAGCAGAAGCACACCCGCTTACTCATATATATCGGGCAAGGCGGCAAAACTTACGGTTAGTCCGGATGTGGGTATAGGAGCAGAGTTTCATTTAAAAGGCCCTTGGAATTTATTTGTGGAAGAGCATTATAACCCCGATGTTATTCCGCTATATAATGTTGGAAAAATAACGATGGCAAACCGTACTTGGGAAACACGCATTGGAATTATATATCGATTTAAAAGCGGCATAGGTTCGGTAGATTTAGATTGTAACGCGCCACGCTATCATGGCAGATAAAAAATAAAACTATGGTTATTTCAAAAGAAGCTTTGTACTCACTTACTAAAGGAGTAATGATGCCCCAAGAAGAAATGCTTGAGGTAGCACGCAAAAAAGGAAAGCTGTTTATTGGCATTCCTAACGAAATTGCTTATCAGGAAAACCGTGTGCCTTTAGTGCCCGATGCTGTTGCATTATTGGTAAATAACGGGCACCGCATACTGATAGAAACTAATGCCGGTAAAGCAGCTAACTTTTTAGATAATGATTATAGCGAAGCGGGCGCAGAAATTGCCTACTCAGCCGAAGAAGTTTACAAGGCAGATATTGTTATAAAAATTGCTCCACCAACCATGGAAGAGCTGGAGTTGTGCCAACAAAAACAAACCATCCTTTCTGCATTACAGTTTACGGCACACACCGAAGATTTTTTAAAAAAATTATCTCAAAAAAAAATAAACGCTGTAGCTGTTGATTGGATTACAGACGACCAGGGCATTTTCCCTTTTGTGCGCGCTATGGGCGAAATTGCCGGAGGCGCATCTATACTTGTTGCGGCAGAGTATCTTACTAATACGCATAACGGGGTTGGTTCTATTTTAGGAGGCATATCGGGCATTTCGCCAACCGAAGTGGTTATTGTTGGTGCAGGTACCGTAGGTGAATTTGCGGCACGTGCTGCGCTTGGTTTAGGTGCTTATGTAAAAGTGTTTGATAGTTCTACCAGTCGTTTGCGCCGTTTACAAAGTTCTTTAGGTACACGCATATTTACATCTATTATTCAGCCAAAAGTATTGGCTAAACATTTAAAATCGGCTGATGTGGTTATTGGTGCGGTTCGTTCTAAAACAGGTAGAGCGCCCATTATTATAAGCGAAGAAATGGTAAGCGACATGAAAGTGGGTGCTGTAATTATTGATGTAAGCATTGACCAAGGTGGTTGCTGCGAAACATCGGAAGTAACTAACCATACAAAACCTATTTTTAGAAAACATGGTGTAATACATTATTGTGTGCCTAACATAGCATCAAGAGTTTCTCGTACGGCATCGTATGCGTTTAGTAACTTATATTTACAAATACTTTTAGCTTTAGGCGAAGAAGGTGGTTTTGAAAGTCTTATTCGTAAAGATGCCGGTTTGCGTAACGGGGTGTATTTTTATAACGGCGTACTAACTAACCAGTACTTAGCCGAATCATTTAATTTACCTTACAAAGACATTAATTTATTAGTAGGCATGTACTAATTGTATTAAAACTATGAGCGAAGAAAAAATAAGAGTTGGCATTACACAAGGCGATATAAATGGTGTAGGATTAGAAATAATTTTAAAAACATTTGCAGAGCCTGAATTACTTGATATTTGTACCCCTGTTTTATTCAGTTCGCAAAAAACAGTTGCTTACTACCGTAAAGTAATTGGCATGGATGAGTTGAATTTTAATGCCGTGCGTGACGTAAAACAAATTGTACCAAAAAAATTAAACGTAGTTGTTTGTTACGAAGAAGAAGTGCCTTTTGATATTGGAAAATCTACCAAAGAAGGCGGAAAATATTCTTTAATCTCTTTACAGAAAGCTGCTGAGGCTGCTAAACAAGGTGTAGTTGATGTGTTGGTTACGGCACCCATCAATAAAAAAAATATACAGTCAGAAACTTTTAAATTTCCTGGGCATAGCGAATTTTTAGCTTCGTATTTTGGGTTTGAAAAAGGAGCCATGATGTTAATGTGCAGCGATGATTTACGTGTTGGTTTAGTTACCGGGCATGTACCTGTGCAGCAAGTAACATCCTTAATTACCGAAGAGAAAGTTGCCGATAAAATTATTCACTTGAATAAAACATTGAAAACAGATTTTGGCATACAAAAACCACGCATAGCTGTTTTAGCACTTAACCCACATGCAGGTGATGGCGGTGTTATTGGAAATGAAGATGACACAGTTATTAAACCTGCCATTAATAGATTGAAAGAAGAAATTATGGTATATGGCCCGTACCCGGCTGATGGATTTTTTGGTGCACAAACCCACAAAAAATTTGATGCCGTACTTGCTATGTATCACGACCAAGGATTAATTCCATTTAAAGCTTTATCGTTTAATAATGGTGTAAACTTTACAACAGGTTTACCAATTGTGCGCACATCGCCCGACCACGGAACCGCTTATGATATAGCAGGAAAAAATGTGGCCGATGCAAGCTCTTTCCGTAAAGCATTATATATGGCAATAGATGTTTATCGTAGCCGTAAAGCGTATAAAGAAGGAAGTGCAAACCCATTAAAATCAAACCCAATTAGTAAACAAACATCTTTTAGAGATTAATAGAATAACAGCATGAAAAATTTAGTACAAAATTTTCCGAAGCAATTACAAGAGGCATTAACCATTGCGCAAAACGCAAAAATTTCGGCACCCAAAAAAATTGACAATATTTTAATTACCGGCTTGGGTGGTTCGGGCATTGGTGGCACTAACGTAGCCGAGTTGGCTGTTAAACTTTCGGCTGTGCCAATTACTATTAGTAAAGATTATTTTATACCCGGTTTTGTAAACGAAAACACCCTGGTAATTGTTTGCTCGTATTCGGGTAACACCGAAGAAACCATTAACGCGATGGAATTGGCTATGCAGAAAAAAGCACAATTTGTTTGCATAACCAGTGGTGGAAAGGTGAAAGAAATTGCCGAGCAACATAAATTTGATTTAATTGTTATTCCGGGTGGGTTTCCTCCACGCTCGTGCATTGGGTACTCGTTAGTTCAATTACTGCACGTGTTTGAAGTAAAACAAATAGCTAACCTGCATTATAAAAAAGAAGTGGAAGCAGCTATTGCTTTATTGATTGAGAAAGAAGAAGACATTAAACAAAAAGCAAAACAGTATGCCGATAAATTGCACAATAAAATACCGGTAATTTATTCGTTAGGCAATACTGAAGGATTGGCTGTACGTTTTCGTCAGCAAATAAATGAGAACAGTAAAATGCTTTGCTGGCACCACGTTATACCTGAAATGAACCACAACGAATTAGTTGGCTGGGCGGGTGGTAACAAAAATTTAGCTGTTTGTGTTTTACG
>JABDDQ010000029.1:0-2067 GCA_013287545.1 Bacteroidota bacterium
ATCGAAACATTAGAAAAACAATTAAAAAAAGGTGACCGTATCGCTTTAGTAGGTTTCGGTTCTTTTTCAATTTCTAAACGCGCTGCTCGTATGGGCCGTAACCCTCAAACAGGGAAAGAAATTAAAATTGCTGCTAAAAAAGTAGTTAAATTTAAAGCTGGTTCAGACTTAGCTAAAAAAGTTAACAAGTAATTTTTAGTTGAAACTAATAAAAGAGCCTTGCAGAAATGTGAGGCTTTTTTATTTAAGTATTTTTATACCTTTGAAACGATATAGGGCATAAGGAATTTACTTTTAAAAACTGATAATTAGTATAGAGATAAATGCCTCACTAAAAACCAATAATTTTAAAAAGCATGAAGATTGAAAAGAACAAAGTGGTATCGGTAAACTACCATTTAACCGGAAAATTAGAAGAAGAACCAGAAGAATTGATTGAACAAACATCTACCGAGGCACCTTTTGTGTTTTTATACGGTGCAGGTGGCATGCTTGAAGATTTTGAAAAAAACTTAGCAGGTAAAACAGCAGGCGATGCTTTTGATTTTCATATAAAAGCTGATAAAGCTTATGGCGAACATAATGGAGATTATGTAGCAGAAATTCCTAAAGAAGCTTTTCATGTAGAAGGTAAATTTGATGCAGAGCGTGTAAAAGAAGGTGAAGAATTACCAATGCTTGATAGTGAAGGTCATCAAATGCAAGGCATGGTTGTTGAAGTTGGTGATAAACACGTTGTAATGGATTTTAACCACCCTTTAGCAGGATATGATTTGCATTTTGTAGGTAGTATATTAGATGTACGCGAGGCTACTGAAGAAGAACTTGATCACGGACATGTACATGGGCCACATGGACATCATCATTAATAAACATTAGTTTATATATAGAAAAAAAACAAAAGCTGCTCTTAAAAACAGGGCAGCTTTTTTATTATTAATTTTATGCCATGTTCAACGATTTAAAATCATATAGTCGATTTCTGCTTCCTCTTTATTTGCTTATGGGCATTACCATTTTAGGTACGGTAGGTTACCAATTAATTTGCGGCTACAACTTAATTGATGCTTTTTACATGACCATTATAACCATTGCTACAGTTGGTTTTGAAGAAGTTCATCCACTCGATATGTGGGGCAAAATTTTTACCGCTTTTTTAGTGATGATAAGTTTTGGTATATTTGCTTACTCCATTAGTGCGGTAACTCGTTTTGTATTTGATGGCGAGTTTAACCAACTATTTAAGAACAGAAAATTGAACGCAACAATAGAAAAATTAAATGATCATGTTATAATTTGTGGCTACGGTCGTAATGGAAGACAAGCCGCACAAGTGCTAAAAAAACATAAACAACGTTTTATTGTAATTGAAAAAAGTGCTGAGCTTACAAGTACTATGCAGCACCAGTATAGCGATTTGGTAATAAATGCCGATGCCACGCTTGATGAAGTGTTACTTAAAGCCGGCATACTTAGAGCAAAAGCCTTAGTAACTACATTACCTATAGATGCTGATAACTTATTTATTGTACTTACCGCGAGAAATTTAAACCCCAACCTTACTATTATTAGCCGTGCGAGTGAGGATAACTCAGATACCAAACTTAAAATTGCCGGTGCCAATAATGTTATAATGCCTGACAAGGTTGGTGGTGCCCACATGGCATCGCTAATTATGAAACCCGATGTAATTGAATTTATTGACCATATAGTGGGACAAGAAGGTGATTCGGTTAACATGGAAGAAATTACGTTTGAAAACATTCCGGAACGATTACGTCACAAAACATTACGCGATTTAGAAATTAGAAATAAATCGGGTGCCAACATTATTGGTTTTAAAACTGCTTCAGGAGAATATATTATTAACCCCGATGCAGATACCCGAATTATACCATCTGCAAAAATATTTGTGCTGGGTAATGCAGAGCAAATTAAAAAACTAAAAGAGTTACTGGCTTAATATGAGTTATTTTAAATTTATTAAAACAAAAAAGTTTTTCATTCATGCAGGCATAGCTATTGTTGTGGCTATATTATTATTTTGGGGTAGCTTTAAAATGGTTG
>JABDDQ010000029.1:2077-25974 GCA_013287545.1 Bacteroidota bacterium
AGGTAAACCAGTTACAACGTTGGACGATTTTATTAAAGATAAAAAATTACGTTATCAAATTATTGATTCTATTTATAGTCCGCAGCAAACACCAGGCACTATCATACGGCAAGACCCTGAAAAAGAAAGCGAGGTAAAAGAAAACCGTGTTATTTATTTATACGTAACTTCTACATTGCCTCCACAAATAGCAATGCCCAAGTTAATTGATAGGTCGGTGCGGCAGGCTGTTGCTATGATAGAAAGTTATGGATTGAAAGCAAATATTAAGTACGTTGCTGATGCCTGCAAAAATTGCGTTATAAAACAATTTTATAAAGGCAAAGAAATTGCTGCGGGTACACCTGTAAAAAAAGGTTCGGTAATTGAATTACAAGTAGGTAAAGGCAGCAATAACGAAACCATTTCTTTACCTAATTTAATAGGATTGAGTTTTTGCGATGCAAAAAATAAAATACAATCATCTTCTTTACAAATAGGTAACATAATAGCAGATAAAACCGTTACAGATAGTTGCGAGGCTATTGTTTATAGGCAAACGCCTGCCTTTGGAAAAGATAAAGAACTTAATACCGGCGCTAAAATAGATGTATACATTACTGCAGATAAAAACAAAATAGAGCTTTTAGATAAAAAAGAAGATTAACATTTCATCTCTCCTTCTAATTTGTGAAAAAGAATTTGCTATTTTCTTCCCTCCTATCTCCTAAAAAACGACAGAAAATTTAATGTATCTTTATGGGCTAAAATAAATAGCCGTTTCTTTCGTTGTAGTGAGGTAAAATAGCCCAAACTACGGTAGAAATAAAAATAAAGATGATGATTAAAAAGTTTAGCTTGCTTGTATTTTTTATTATTGCAACTATTGCTCTGCAGGCACAAAAACCTTCACTACATGCCCTACATAGCAATGCTACGTTAATTGAGTATCATAAAAATAAAGCTAAAAGCCATGCAACAAAGGTAAACAATAGAGCACAGAGCACAGCAACGACTACTTTATCGCTGCCGTTTTTTGATGAGTTTTCTTACGCGGGCCCATTTCCTGATAGTACAAAATGGGTTAACTCACAATCGGTATTTGTAAATCATACTAAAGCTATGGCACCACCAACACTGGGTGTAGCCACGTTTGATGGGTTAGACAAATATGGTTACCCATATAACCCCAGTGTTATATCAAACACCAATAATAATCTTCCGCCTGTTCCTTCAGATACAATGACTTCTCCTCCCATACGTTTAGATTCTATCCCTTTCTTTGGAATAGGGCTTTCCCCGTCCGATAGCGTGTTTTTAAGTTTTTACTTTCAGGCACGAGGCTTTTGGGAAAAACCAGACCAAGGCGATTATATTTATTTAGATTTTTATAGCCCAAGTGATACTACATGGTCAAATGTGTGGAATCATGATGGGTACCAATACGACCCTGATAGTAGTTGGCATTTGGTTATGATACCAATACTTGATACCTCCTATTTTCATAGTGGTTTTCAATTCAGGTTTCGTAACATTTCGGGTGGAAGTGGCGATGCCGACCACTGGCATATAGATGAGGTTTATCTTAATAATCAAAGAGCAATTGCAGATACTATGTTTAGCTCTAGCCCCAACTTTTTTAGTTTCCAGGTTTTTGGCGATGTAAGTTTTGTATACGATTTGCAAAGTCCATTAAAAAATTACAGCCAAATGCCTTTTAACCAGTATGCCGGTGCAAGCGATATGAAAGATAGCATAGGCACATTTTTACGGTGTGATTTTCCTACATACGTATCTATACAGTCTTATTCTTCATTTTATAATAGCACAGGGCAACTCATAGCAACTAATCCAAATGGGTCAAACAACCTATATAATTATAGAGATTCAGGTTATTGTAAAGATCCTGCTATTATAGATCCATCTTTAAATGGTTTTACGTATCCACTTTCTACTACTGATAGCTCATTTACGATGAAGTTTTTTGTTCATTCAGTAGATACTATTCCGACTAATGACACTATTATTTTCCATCAAAAATTTAGTAATTATTATGCTTATGATGATGGCAGCGCCGAAGTTGGTTTTGGCATAGACCCTGGGGCTTCGGGCAATTATAGCATGGCGGCGCGTTTTGTTACTCACGTAGCCGATAACCTGCGTGCTATGGATATTTTTTTCGACCCTGTAATTGATGTTGTCGCTATGCAAAGTGCACCTTTTAATATAGTTGTATGGGCAAATAATAAGGGCATGCCTGGCAACATCCTTTATACTGATAGTTTACGGTATGTTTACTTCCCCGCAGATTCGGCCGGTTCAATTATTCACCGAGAAAACAATATGCTACGTTATCAATTTAGAGACTCTGTACCTATTTCTGCCGGCGACACCTTCTTTTTAGGCATTAACCAAATTTACGATCTTCCCGAGATTACTGTTGGCTTTGATAGAAATACCGACTTCCATCATAACATGTTTTACAATGCTGATGGCGTTAATTGGTATGTTTTTCCAGGCGATTTGGATAATGATTATAGGGGCTCTTTAATGATACACCCTGTGTTTGGTGATTCGTTACAAACGCTATCTATCAATAAAATAAATGCGCCCTCAGCAAACATCAGCTTATATCCAAACCCTGCGACAGATTATGTTTATATTCAATCAGACAATACAATTTCTAAAATTATTATAACCGATTTGTTAGGCAATGTAGTGCTGCAGCAAACGGATAATTCTATCAAAAAAATAAATACATTGGCTTTACCCAGTGGTGTTTATTTTATAAAAGCCTATACGGATAAAGGCTTTACCGATACCAAGAAATTTATTATAGCTAAATGATTACAGAAGAGAAAAATTTACTGGAAGACGAACAAGAACTTTTTGAACACCACCGAATTGAAGCCGATAAAGGGCAAGCTCTTTTACGTATAGATAAATATTTGTTGCACAAGCTATCAAATGCATCGCGTACAAAAATACAAGCCGCAGCAGATGCAGGTAACATACAAGTGAATGGTAAACCAATTAAATCAAGTTACAAGGTAAAACCTTTTGATGTTATAACTATTTTACTACCGCATCCGCCAAAAAACTTTGAGCTAATTCCGCAAAACATTTCACTAAATATCATGTATGAAGATGCAGATATTATGATAGTAAACAAACCTGCCGGAATGGTTGTACACCCTGCCTTTGGGCATGAGAATGGAACGCTGGTTAATGCCTTACTATACCATTTTGAACATTTACCACCTGCGCAAAGTAAAGTGGGTACCGATATTTATGCTCCGCGCCCGGGTTTGGTTCATCGTATAGATAAAAACACATCGGGTATTTTAATTGTTGCTAAAAATGAAATTGCTTTAACGCTGCTTGCCAAAAAGTTTTTCGACCACGATTTAACCAGAAAATATGTTACCCTTGTTTGGGGCAATGTTTTAAACGATGAAGGAACCATTACAGGCAATGTTGGCAGAAATGTGCGTAACAGAAAAATTATGGATGTGTTTACCGATGAAACACAAGGCAAGCATGCTGTTACACATTATAAAGTATTAGAACGTTTTGGTTACGTTACTCTCGTTGAATGTACGCTTGAAACCGGGCGTACACACCAAATACGTGTGCACATGAAATCTATCGGGCACCGTATTTTTAATGATGCTGATTATGGCGGTGACCAAATATTAAAAGGAACTAAAACGGCTACCTATAAAAAATTTGTAGAAAACTGTTTTGCGCTTTGCCCGCGACAAGCCTTACATGCCAAATTATTAGAAATTGAACATCCGGCAACCAAAAAAATGATGAAATTTGAAAGCGATTTGCCTGATGATATGAAGAATTTATTGGATAAATGGAGAAAATACAGTAGCCATAAAGCTTTAGAAGAAAGTGAAGAAGGAGAATAATATAGATGTTATTGGTAAAAGAATAAGCACCTTAAAAGCAGATGGTGTAAGCAGTTTTGTAATTATACCAACTGATACCAACTGGAAATTATACGTACTTTTTATTTGGTTTTTTTTATGGACAGTTAGCGGTTTTATAATACTATTTAATTATTTTACACTTACCAATGCAAACACAAAAACTGCTATACTTGTTTGGTTAGGTTTTTGGGCCTACTTTGAATTTAAAATTGGCAGAGCCTTTTTATTTAAAAAATTTGGTAAAGAAAAAATTTGGGTAAAAAACGGCAAGCTTAATTACTGGAAAGATGTAGCTGGTCGTGGCAAAAAATTAGAATTTGATATAGAGCTAATAAAAGACTTACAACTGGTAGAAAAAAATAAAAGAGACTTTTTTCAATTTATGAATGAGTCTTTTTGGGTAGTGGGTGGCGAAAGTATTTCGTTTACTTATGGTTCAAAAACTTACCGCATAGGCGTTCAACTTAACGAAGATGATGCCAAGGAATTACTAAAGCAAGTAAAATACGCCATCAACAATAAGTAAACTAATTCAACCTAATTTAATTAGTTGAAGAAGGAGGCGTTTCTTTACCCATATTTTTTGATACTTCTTCTAGCAACTTTAAACCTAGCAAACCACTTATCGGCCCATTAGCTCCATCTCCTCCACCTGTAATCAACACATCAGGAATTACTTTGATTTTATCTTTACCAATAGCCTCGGTTACTTTCAATCTACTAAAATTATCACCTCCCATAGCATCAACAGCTAAACGATAACTCTCCGCATTTGATTTACCAATAGCTAAAATACTTTGTGCTTCTGCATTACCTGTTACCGATATTTTTTCGGCATCTGCATTTGCAAGTGCTTTAATTTTTTCTGCTTCGGCATTAGCTATTAGTTTGGTTTTTTCAGCATCGGCAGCAGCAATTACTTTTAATCGTTCAGCCTCCGCATTAGATGATATTTTTACACCTTGCGCTTCACCGGTTGCTTTTTTAACAGCTGCATCAGCTATACGCTCAGATATTAAAACGCCTTGGTCTGCTTTTACAATTTCTTTTTGCATATCAGCTACGGCAGTTTCTTTTTCTAAAGCCTGACGAGTAACCTCCGCACGTTTTTGCGTTTCAAAAGTTGTGTTTTGTTCTTCAGCAATTTTTCTATCGGTTAATGTTTTCATTAAACTTTCAGGTGGAACTATATCTCCAATTAAAGTATCAACACCATTTACATTATATTGGTCTAATACCATACTAATTTTAGCCTTGGCAGCATCTTGCCTTTCTTTACGAGTGCTTAAAAACGCTATCACATCGCTATCCTGAGCTGAGTTACGAAAGTAGTTACCAATAGTAGGTTCTAACACCTGCCCTACTAAATTCATCATGCTACCAAAACGCGCAATTACTTTTGGTGCTTCGGTAGTTGGAATATGAATAATTTGAGATACATCTAAATTAAAAGGGAAGCCATCTTTTGAACGAACTGTAATGGTAGATAAGTTTTTATCTAACTGATGTGATTCACTACGAGCATTAGCCCAGTTTAGTACTAAGTTAGTTGTTGGCACTAATTCAACACGCATAATAAATGTATTTACAGGGTACTTGCCCGGACCAAGAGGTTCAGCCCAAACGCCTTTTTCGCCTTTGCTAACAATGTTGCCATGTTTAAATTCGGCACCACTTAAATCTTTTCCATCTTTTCCTACATATGATATAACAACACCTACATAACCAATAGGAATTTCAGTCATTTTAATTTGTTCCACTTGTATAAACCACGGGTTTAAATAATAAGAACCAGCTAAAATAACCTCAGGTTGTAACCCTTTATTCCCACTGGCCGCAAGAAACGCATCACAATCCTGAAAATTATTATGTCCTGCAGTTTGTTTACCTGCAATGTTTCCTTCTTCAATTGGCATACCATCCAAGGTTGTAACAATGCCAACCATATTTTCAGAAATAGCAGTCATGTCGTAAGTCATCACATCAAATAAAAATGTATTTATACGATAGCTACCAGCCGTAATTATTGCAGACTGACGGCCTTTGCGGCCACCGTTACGTAAAAATGCTTCCGCATCCTGAAAAGAATCGCAATCGACTTTACGAGCCAAGATAAAACCGGTTTCAAGTTCTTTACCATCCCTGGCAACCAATAAACCAATTTTACCTTCAGGAATTAAAGTAAAGCCTTGTAGTTTAATTTCGTACTGCCAAATCCATTTCCAAAAATAAATGCCTGGTGCTAAAGGTTGTGCCTGAAAACCCGCTTCACCATTTATGGCAATAATTCTACCCGGAGGCAATTCTTTATTAGCACCAAAGAGTACAAATTTTTTAGTTACTAAACCTATCTTATCCTCAGGAACAATAATGATTCCAAGCAATCGAAAAATTAATTTGTAAAAAACAAGACAAAGTACAGGTATAATAACCCACCAGAATTTTAAAACAGTTTCCATATAGTTTAGTTTTGATTTGTTAAACCAAAATTAACACTAAATCAAACTCGTGTTTTCACAATAGTTATTAAATAGTAATGAACAGTTGGGGCTTTTCTACTTTTTCTTTTCGTATTTCCAGTTGCGGATTTTGCCTTCACTAATCCATTCAACAGCCTGTTCCATTCGTTTATTTCGGGTTTCCTCTGTTTTAGCTTCGGTTAGCCACACAATATATTCTTTCTTTTTACCAGGTGTAAAGTTTTTAAACTGCTCATTAGCTTTTTTATTTTTGCTTAAAGCCGTTTTAAAATAAGAAGGAGTTTCTAATGCTGTCTCATCTGTAATTTTTTTGCGAGGAGGTAGTTTTAGTCCTTCCTCATTAATTTTCATAGCTTCTTTTAAATAGCTAATCATTTGTTTGTCAGACGGGAGGTCCTTTAAGCTCATAAGTTTATCTAAATGCCCCATTGAATTACCTTGGGCTCTTTTTAGCTTATCAGCATCTTTCATTAAAGCCGCTTTCCAAAAACCAAAAGCGCAGTGTTGTTTAAACACGGCCATGGTGCAAAACGGGCCTTTATAATCAAAAGCGGCAAAACCCCATTTAATGGTTTCTTCCACTTCAGGACAAACCCGGTGTACCAATTTGCGTAAATGATTTAAAATGGGTTGTGCAAAGGGTTGCGCCTTTAAAATATAAGCATCTACCTTAGGGTTTGTTTTTGCCATATTATTTGATTTTATATGCATTAAATATAATAATTTCTTTAAAATATTGAAGATATCTAATCAGCATCTACTAACTAAAAAACGTTATTTTTGCCTAACTAATTTTTAAGATTATGAACCCCGAAGTAAAAACAGTTTATGATAAAGCTAATGGCTTAATGGATAAAAGTATAACCCATTTAGAGCAAGAGCTAACCAAAATACGTGCCGGTAAAGCTAACCCGGCTATATTAGATAATGTATCGGTTGATTACCATGGTACCAGAATGCCCATTAGCCAAACGGCTAATGTAAACACGCAAGATGCGCGTACATTAATTATTCAGCCTTGGGAAAAAACCATGTTAACGCCCATTGAAAAAGCTATACAAGCGGCTAATTTGGGGCTTAACCCACAAAACGATGGGATTTTAATTCGTATATCTATTCCGCCACTTACCGAAGAACGTAGAAGGGATTTGGTAAAAAAAGCCAAACAAGAAGCCGAAGATGCTAAAGTTGGCATTAGAGGTGCGCGTAAAGATGCGATGGAGGAAATTAAAAAATTAAAAGGTCAGAAAACTCCTTTACCTGAAGATGAGGCTAAAGATGCTGAAGCAAAAATACAAGTGCTTACCGATCAATATGTAAGCAAATGCGATAAGCATTTAGAACATAAAGAGAAAGAAATTATGACTGTTTAGTTTCACGCAATGGAATTAAACTCAAAATCAATTATTGGCATTGTAGGTTCGGGCGCTATGGGCAGCGGTATTGCGCAAGTAGCTGCTATGGCAGGGCATCGGGTTTTATTGTATGATAATAATGCCCCATCTTTACAAAAAGCAAAACAAAATTTAGCCGGAACACTCACTAAATTAGTAGAGAAGCAAAAAATTACGCAACAAAAAAGTGATGAAGTAATTTCACTGGTTTCTTTTATTGAGAATATTGAAGGTTTAAAACCTTGCAACTTAGTAATTGAAGCCATTGTAGAAAATCTCGATATTAAAAAACAAGTGTTTTCTCAATTAGAAAAAATTACAGAAGGCAATTGTATTTTAGCTACTAACACCTCATCTTTATCTGTTACATCTATTGCTGCGGCTTGTGAAAAGCCAGCGCAAGTGTTGGGCATACATTTTTTTAACCCGGCGCCTTTAATGCCTTTGGTAGAAATTATACCGGGCATTGCAACTGATATTACCATTACACAAACCTCCAAAAAACTAATAGAAAGTTGGGGTAAATTACCTGTGCTTTGTAAAGATACTCCGGGTTTTATTGTAAACCGAATTGCTCGTCCGTTTTACGGCGAGGCTATGAAAATATACGAAGAAGGCATAGCTGATATACCAACTATTGATTGGGCCATGAAAGAAATTGGTGGATTTAAAATGGGGCCTTTTGAGCTGACTGATTTAATTGGGCATGATGTAAACTATACAGTCACCGAAACAGTTTGGAAACAATTTTATTTTGATGCCCGTTATCGCCCAAACCTTTGTCAGAAACGTTTGGTAGAAGCAGGTTTTTATGGTAGAAAATCTAACAAAGGATTTTACGATTATAGTGTAACAGATTTACCTCAGCCGAAAAAAGATGAAGTATTAGGCAAAGAGATTTTTATACGCATTATTGCCATGCTAATAAACGAGGCGGCTGATGCACTTTATATGCAAATAGGCAGTAGAGAAGATATAGACTTAGCTATGACAAAAGGTGTAAACTACCCTAAGGGTTTATTAAAATGGGCAGATGAAATTGGCGTTGAAATTATCTATCAGCAATTGAAAACCTTGCATGCTGATTATGGTGATGACCGCTATCGCCCAAGTATATTGCTTAAACGCATGGCAGCAGATAAAAAGAAATTTTATTAGACCTTGACAAACGCTGAACTTATAACTCATTTTTACCAATCGTTTGCTAATGCAGATGCAGAGGGAATGGTAAGTTGCTATCATGACTCTGTTCAATTTCAAGACCCCGCCTTTGGTATTTTAAAAGGTGAGGACGCCAAAAACATGTGGCGCATGTTACTTGGCAGAAATAAAGGCAACATACGTATTACGTTTAGTAATGTTAAAGCAACTGAAAAAACAGGAAGTGCAAATTGGGTAGCAGAATATGTTTTTAGTGCAACAGGCAGAAAAGTAGTTAATATAATTTCTGCAGAGTTTGAATTTGCTGATGGAAAAATTATAAAACATACCGATACGTTTGATATTTATAAATGGACCAAACAAGCCTTAGGTTTAAAAGGTTACTTATTGGGCTGGACTGCTTTTATGCAAGGCAAAATTCAACAGCAATCAGGAGCCTTACTTAAAAAGTATACAGAGAAAAAAAACAGTTAGGTTATCTGTCCATTCCAACTCTATCTCCCCCACAATATTGCTGAAAATACTGAATAGCAATATCACTGCCCAGTTGGTCGGCCTTATTTAAATCTTCACAAGCCCCTCGCCTATCTTTACTTGCCATTTTAATGGCTGCACGGTTTACATATACTGATGCGTAATCTACTTTAAGTTTTATGCAATAATCAAAATCTTTCAACGCCTCTACATTCTGTTTTAAACCTCCTTTAGCGGTTCCTCTAAAATTATAAGCAATATAACTTTTGGGATTTAGTTTTATAGCTTCATCTAAATCTTTCACGGATCCTGAAAAATCGTTGACACTAAGTTTACTTGCCCCTCGGTAAGTAAGCGAGTACTCGTCTTTTGGATTTCGTTTTACTAACGTATCAAAAACCTTTATAGCACTTCTATAATCTCCAACTTCAAACTTGCTTTGTGCCAAGCTCAAGTAAATACTGTTATCAATTTTTTGATATTTAGATAACTTGAGCCCTTGTTCTAAATCTTTTATTGCATAGGCATACTCTTTCTGTTTAAACTTAATCATACCCCGTCCAATATAAGCAACAGCATAATTATCTTTTTCATCAATAATGTTATTATACATATCTAACGCTCCTTTTATATCCTGCCCAAAAGCGCGCAATTCTGCCATGTAGCACATTAGTTCAACATCGTGAGGCACTAATGAATCAGCATTATCGTAATATTTTTTTGCCTGGTCATATTTCTTATTCAAATAACAGGCTCTGCCTAAATATTTAATACAATTAAAATTATCAGGGTTATATTTTAAAGAAAGCTCTAAGTTTTTTTGTGCCGCCGAAAAATCATTTAACTGCATGTTACAAAAAGCTATTTTGTTGTATGCCTCCACATAATCTTTTTTAATTCTAACCGCTTTGTCAAGCAACTTAATAGCATCCTTATATTTTAAAGAATCTATAAGTTTCATGGATGCTTTATATAAATCGGCAGCAGGGTCTAAAGTACGGCTTGTATCTGTTTTAGCTTTTTGAGCAAGGCACGTACTCAAAGAGATAATAAATAAATAAATAAAAAGTGTGCCCCGCATTCTTTAAAATTAGTAATTTCACTTAAAATTAAAAATTATGCAAACAGTATTTCCTATTCTATTAACAGTTTTAGCACTTATGGTGGTGCTTACTTCTTTTGTAAGCATACAACAAGGCACTGTGGCAGTAACCACCATTTTTGGTAAGTATAACCGCATTTTGCATCCGGGGTTAAACTTTAAAGTCCCTCTTGTAGAAAAAGTATTTAAAAAAATATCTATTCAAAACCGTTCAGCCGAAATGGGTTTTCAGGCAGTTACCATAGACCAAGCCAATGTAAATTTTACAGCCATGCTGTTATATGCCGTATTTAATACAGATGAGCAAACTATTAAAAGTGTTGCCTTTAAGTTTATTGATGAACGTAATTTAATGCAAGCCTTGGTTCGTTCGGTTGAAGGTTCGGTACGTGCTTTTGTGGCTACTAAAAAACAAAGTGAAGTGCTTTTATTGCGCAGAGATATTGTATTAGAAATTAAAGACCAATTAGACAAAACCTTAGAAGAATGGGGCTACCATTTAATAGATTTGCAATTAAACGATATAACTTTTGATGAAGAAGTTATACGCTCTATGGCTAAAGTAGTTGCCTCAAACAATTTAAAAGCTGCCGCCGAAAACGAAGGACAAGCTTTATTAATTACCAAAACAAAAGGTGCCGAGGCAGAAGGTAACGCTATTAAAATTGCTGCTCAAGCTGAAAAAGATGCTGCCCAGTTACGTGGACAAGGAGTTGCTTTGTTTAGAGAAGAGGTTGCCAGAGGGATGAGTCAGTCGGCTAAATTAATGCAGGACGCCAATTTAGATGCCTCGCTTATTTTGTTTAGCATGTGGACTGAAGCCGTAAAAAACTTTGCAGAACATGGTAAAGGCAATGTTATATTTTTAGATGGCAGCACTGAAGGAATGCAGCAAACTATGCGTCAAATGATGGCCATATCTAAAATGGATGTAAAAGATAAAAAATAATTACGCAGGCATTCGGTATTTAGTGTAATGAAAAAACAGACTAAAAATACCCAGGCAATTCAATCTCAACAAGGTTTCTTTCAAAACAAACGTTTACAGCTCATTTTAATTAGTGTATTTGTATTCTTTATGTACGCACGTACAGTAAGTTACGAGTACATTGGGCTCGATGATACTACGTTGATAGAAACCAACTATAAGTTTATCAAAAATTTTTCTAACGTTCCAACTGCATTCACCAAGGATGTAATGTATAGTGGCGCGGTTATAGATAACGAGAAAGATTATTATCGCCCTATGCTCACACTTTCGTTTATGATAGATGCGCATATAGCAGGTAATGCTAAGCCAAGATGGTATCATTTTGCTAATATCCTTTACCACTTAACAGCCTGTTTGCTTTTATTTGTATTATTATCCAAACTCAAAGTAAATCCAATTTCGACCTTTTTATTAACGCTGTTATTTTCCGTTCATCCAATAGTAGACCAAGCTGTAGCATGGATACCGGGTAGAAATGATACATTGCTTGCTATTTTTGTGTTATCAAGTTTTATTTTCTTGCTCAAGTATATTGAAACAAAAGAAATTAAAACCTTAGTGTGGCATCTTGTATTTTTTGGTTGTGCTTTATTTACCAAAGAAAATGGCATTATGCTACCCATTTTGTGTATGGGTTATCTTGCTTTTATAGCGAAAGACAGCTTTAAATCAACATGGCTTAAACTTGGCGTGGGTTATTTACTATTTATTATTCCTTGGTTTTTTCTTCGAAAAGCGGCGATAGAAGGTTCTACTACTGATAATAGTTTACACGCAACTCTATCAAACTTTACAAATAATGTACCTTTTATGTTACAGTATGTCGGTAAAGCTATACTTCCATTCAACTTATCGGTAATGTGCATGATGGAAGATGTAAATTACCTACAAGTAATTATTGCTTTACTATTTATTGCGGTAGCCATATTTTTTTCAAAAAATAAAAGATGGTCTTTTGTTTTGTTTGGCCTGGCTTGGTTTGTTTTTTTTTTAGCACCTTCTTTTTCTGCCAGATTAGTTGAGGGGCTTGAACACCGTTTGTATGTTCCTATTATAGGTTTCATAATTTTTGCAGCAGAAACCGATTGGATGAAAAACTTATCTGCTTCAGATAAAAAAACATGGGTTGCTCTAACAATTTATATAGTGGCTTTAATATGGATTACCAACAGTCGGTTAGAAATATTTAAAAACAGGTTTAACTTTAATATTAGTGCTATGCAAACCTCACAATATAGTGTTGTACCTTGCGTTAATTTGGCAGGAGATTATGATATTGCAGGCAAGCCTGATAGAGCAATAGAAATGTACAAAATAGCTTTAAAACGGGATTCAATTTATGGAATTATCCATCCCAATAATAGAGTAAGTTACTACACCATACTGCACGATAATTTAGGTGTTATTTACGCCAGTAAACAAATGTATAAAGAAGCTGAACAAGAATTCGCATTAGCAGTTAAGAGCGATGATGTATATGCCATTTACCACATGGCAAATATTTACTTTAAAACCGGAAGGATGGAACAGGCAGCCAAATTTTGGAAAAAGGTTATAACCAAGCAACCCAACCAACCTGAATTTAAAGATGTTTATTTACGTTTAGCACAATACGCGAGAGACAAAAAAGATACCGCTTCTTTTAATTACTACGTAGGCGAATTTAAAAAGCGAGGATACTAATTATTTTACTATAACCAATCTTTTGTTTACCACACTTTCGTTGCCTGTAATAGTCATATTATAAACACCTTCATTTAAAATACCAGCATCTATATTTGCTGTACCTGTTATAGTTTTAGTCAACACTAATTTACCTGCAACATCAAATACTTGTATCGTTTGTTTTTCTGTAGAATTAGTTTCTATAATAAAAATACCATTAGTTGGATTTGGATAAACAGATATTTGGTTAACACCGCTAAACATTTGTTTTATACCTGTTGCTTCAGGTTTACTTGTATTGCTATGCGCTTTTGAATAAGTGCTTTGTGTGTTATTATTACCAGCTAATCTTAAAGTAGGCGTGCAACTAAATCCAATTGCATCTACTCGCCAATTGCCATTAGGATACGTTGCATAATTAGGGTCGGTAGCTGAAGTACCAGTTGTATTTACCAAAACATGCCAACTTCCTGTATTACTATTATCTCTCCAAAACGAATATCCAGTAACAGGGTTTGCTTGCCCACTTTCAACTGTATAAGCATTCCAAGAAAAATTAGACCCGCTTTCCTGAACAAACATTGTTTGATGATAAGGACTCATAGCCCCTATATTACCACAAGTATCTCGTATGGCAAGTTTATATGTCCAACTGGAATATTGTGGGTTACCGCCATTTGGCCCACCAATACTAAAAGAAGTATCAATAAACCTACTTAAAGAATCTTTACTTACTGCACCAATACGCAAGTAGTTTGAAGAGATGGCATCTTTTCTGTATAGAATAAAACTGTCTACATTCGTATATGAAGTTTTATCCCAATATACTATGTTATAATTGTAATTAGTTGCACTATCTGTAGTCACCATACCCTACAAAAGCAAATAAAATAATAAAGTAAAGTTTTTTCATGATTGATAGATTTATATTCAAATGTAGTTCAAAGCCCTTAATTATAAAGGCTATAGTTTGTTAAATAAACATACTTTCAGCAAGTTTAAAGTTATAAAGAGTTAATTACTCTTTAACCTCGTTGCCCATCGTATCGCAATGATACAGCTTTGGTTTTTTATGAGAAGTTTTTTGTGTAGGTGCGCCACCTTGTTTTTCTTTAACCATTTTTTGAATGATACGGGCACGCTCTTTAGCAACCTCATCACGCATTTTTACATCTTCATCTGCATCATAATAAACAATTCCATCAATAATGGTTTTTTCGACCTTTGCGTTTATAGATAAAGGATTATCAGACCATAAAACCACATCAGCTACTTTACCCACTTTTATACTACCCACTTTATCATCTATATGCAACATTTTAGCAGGATTAAGTGTGGCTAACTTTAATGCCTGAACTTCGCTTAAACCACCATATTTAATACATTTAGCCGCTTCTTGATTCAAACGGCGCCCCATTTCGGCATCATCACTATTAATAGATGTTGTTAAACCCATTTTCATTAACAGAGCGGCGTTGTATGGTATGGCATCCATTACTTCCATTTTATAAGCCCACCAATCAGCAAAAGTAGATGCAGCAATGTTATGTGCTTTCATTTTATCTGCTACCTTATATCCTTCTAAAATGTGCGTAAAGGTGTTAATTCTAAAACCCATGCTATCTGCCACATCTATCAGCATATTTATCTCAGATTGTACATACGAGTGGCAGGTAATAAAACGTTTATCGTGCAAAATTTCCACTAAAGCATCTAATTCTAAATCTCGGCGAGGGCTTGCTTTACTTTTATCTTTTGAGGTTGCAGAGCCATTCATAACCTTTTCATATTCTTTAGCACGAATGAAGTTATCATAATAAACCTGTTCGGTACCCATACGCGTTTGCGGAAAACGAACTGTATTAAAATCGCCCCAATTACTTTGTTTTACATTTTCACCTAAAGCAAATTTAATGAACTCAGGGGCTTTTTCATACTTCATATCTTCGGGTGCTAAGCCCCAACGAAGTTTTATAATTTGTGATTGCCCGCCAATTGGGTTGGCTGAACCGTGCAGTAATTGAGCCGATGTAACACCACCTGCCAACTGACGATAAATGTTTATATCCTCGCTATTAACTACATCACCTATTCTAACCTCAGCACTTGATGCTTGCGTTCCTTCGTTAACACCTTCACTAATGGCAATGTGACTATGTTCATCAATAATGCCTGCTGTTAAATGTTTACCCTTAGCATCAATTATTTTGGCGAAAGCACCTTTAGGTGAATCAATATTAGGTGCAATGCGAACAATTTTTCCTTCTACTATGTAAACATCGTAATTTGTTAGAATAGAATCAGATTCGTTTGTCCAAACGGTTGCATTTTTAATTAAGATGGCATCTAAACGGTTTTTAAATTTCTTGATAATGTTTTCATGTGTCTCTGGTTTACCAAAAGATGTAAACGGATAATAAATTTCGCCAATGGTTGGTTCTTCTTTCTTTTTGTCCTTATCTTTTTTATCATCCTTATCATCTTTTTTAGCCGGTTTTAGAGGTCCTGTTTTAGTAAGACTTGCATCGTACCAAGTGCTGGTAGATGATTGCATCTTTCCGACAAAAGAGGAATCAATAGCATTGTAATTCAAATCAAATCGATCAAGTGTAACCGTATCTCTGTTAAAGTTAAAAACCAGATTATTGTTTTTAAAGCTGATAGTAAGACTTGTTTTAGTGGTATCTTTTAAAATAATAGTTGCTGTTGGCTTATCAGCATCGGCACCTGCAATTTCAACTTTAAGTTTATTGTTGTTATACGATAATAAATATTCGCCACGCAAATCAGGCATGTTATAATCACTATAACGATAAAGAGTGCCACCAACCCAGTTTTCGTATATAGTAGCATCATCTTCAAAAATATTTTTAGACGTTATAATAAAATCAGCCAACATTCCTTTTTTCAAACTTCCTGCTTTATCAGCTATACCAAGCATTTCTGCTGGGGTAGTAGTTAAACTTTTCAACGCATCTTTTTCATTCAAACCATATTTTACAGCCTTACGTAAATTTTTTAAAAATTTGGTTTTGTCTTTTAAATCGGCTGTGGTTAGTGCAAAGGTTACACCTGCTTCGTGTAAAAATTTAGCGTTAGCAGGTGCCATTTCCCAATGTTTTAATTCGGGCAGTGTTACATTTTCTGCCTCATAAGGGTCTTCTACATCAAAAGCATCCGGGTAATTAAGCGGAATGATATATTTACAAAACGTTTGCTGTATATCATCTACACGTTGATACTCATCTCCCTTACCTTTAATAATATATTTTGTTTTAAACTCATCACCTACTTTATCGGCACGCAAAGCATTTAGTTTATCGCTTACCTCAAATATGGAAGGAAGTGTTTGTAAATTATTAAAAGCATCTAACGATATGTTATATTCAATTTTAGTTTTATTAGCTGCGTACCATTGCGCATCTAAATAGGTTTGTCTTAATAAAGCAATAGCCCCCATAAGCGATGAAGGATAATCTTGTGTTGATGTGCCTTTATTAAACGAATAAAATGCCGCGGCTTTATCTTTTACAATAATTTCATTTTCTTTTTTCTGTGTGTTTAATAATACAACTGCACCGCTACCACGCACAATGCCATCTTTAGCCGAGGTTAGTACTAAACCAAAACCCAGTTTGCGCAACTCATCTGCCTTGGTATCATTATTAGTAAAAACTTTATACGCATCTGCATCAGCTTTGATGGCTTGGTTCCACCCATAAGCACCTTTTATATTGCTTTCCATCTGCGGAGCACCGTATGAGCGTGATGACCCAGAACGGCCTTCCGGCATACCATAATCGCTATACATTTCTATAAACGATGGGTAAATGTGTTTGCCTTTTAAATCGTACACAACAGCATTTACTGGAATAGCTACTTTTTCTGCCGCATCAACTACTACGCCATCTTTAATAACTAAAGTTGCATTGTTTATGATCGTAGATTCATCTACATGAAGCGTACAATTTTTAAACACATAATAACTATGTACATTATTAGGTGCACCGTTTATAGGAAAAGTTTGAGTTTGCGAACGTGAAGTAAAAAGTAATAAATTGAATGTGAAAAGTAAAAAAATGCTCTTATTAAATAATTTCATAATGATAGTTTAAGCTGCTAAAATAAAAAAAAATGCTTTGGGAGCTTGCTTAAGACCGTTAAATAAAAACGCCTTTTAGTACTTCATAAAGCGCATAATGGCTTTAAAGCTAATAAGCCCTGTAACCAAAGCCCAAATGCCTGATATAATACACATTACTGCCATGCCTACAAAGTAGTTTGAAATAAATTTTGTACTCACAAAACCCGCTCCTACTACTCCCAGAATAAATAATGTAAGGATAATGATTAACCTGTAATTTACTTTAAACTTAAATATTTTGTAGGTTAAGTATACCTGTACGCTTGCTGTAAAAAACTGTGTTGCCAAACTTGAATAAGCTGCCCCCATAGCTTTAAAATGTGGTATAAGCACAATGTTTAATAAAAAGTTAAGACAAATGCCTATAAGTGCCATAGTGTTTAATTGTTTTAAATTACCATTAGCCGTAAGCAGGGTGCCAAAAATGTAGGTAGTAGATATGGCTATAAAACAGGTCATTAACATAGAGAAAATAGTAGCCGAATCAGTTACACCATGGTTTATAAGGCCTATTAATTCATTTTGATAAAACCAACATACAGCAGCAGCTATAATGGCAGGTGTTATAAGTAAGGTGAATGATAGTTTAACAAGATTCTCTACATTTTCTTTAAACTTTAGCATACGGCTAAAAATGGGTAGTAATTGTATAGAAAACAAATAAGCTATCATATTAGCTGCATCAAGCAGCCTAAAGCCTTTGGCATAAATGCCTGCCTGTGTAGCGCCTTCACCTTCGGGTAAAAGCCTTTCTATCATTACAGAATCTAAACGGTTATAAAAAGTCATTAGTAAAACAAGTACTGCAAAAGGGAAACTTTTCTTTAAAATCATTATCCAAAAAGGGCGATTCCAAGAGAGGGTAAACTTATCGGTTTTTTTAACAACAACAATAAATGCCAAAGTTGTTGCTAATAAATAAGCAAGTGTTTGTGCATATACAAAATTCATAATATCAATCGTAATTCCGGTATATGATGTCCATAATAAAACAGCACAAATACCAATCATTATAAACCTATCTAATACAGAAATGATGCTATCTGTTTTAAATGCGTGTAAACCCAATAAGTTTGAACGCAAGTATAGCAACATGGATATTAGAAACTGGTTAAACCCTAATAGAAATAACAGTTTTATATAGCGTGTGCTATAACCAACTGCCAAACCTATGCTAATGGTAACAACTATATATATAAGCCCCAGTAATAATTTAAGCAGAAACAAACCTGAAAAATGTTTTTCTAACAGGTGGTTGTTTTGGGCTATGTTTTTGTTATTGAAGTTGGTTATACCAAAATCTAACAAAATATTTAATAGAAAAGAGAAATTAAAAAGGGCGAAATATTCGCCATAAGCGGCGTTACCCACCTGATACTGAACAGAGGGTTCAATTACCAATGTCCAAAAAGGCTTTATCAGCAAATTCAGACAGATTAAAATGGCTAAATTGGTAATGAAATTTTTTTGCATGATTTATTTCGGGCTGCGAATATAAGTTTATTAAACTTAATTAGAAACATCATTTTAACACTTTAAAAAGCTCAAATACAATCTGTTTACCGCTTTTTATGGCGTTTCTATTTTATATCACAAAAACTACCTAACTAATTGACTAATTTTATTGAATAGCACAAGTAACACCACTTGTTTGCAAGGCGTTACAACTTGCCTGCGCCGAACTTTTTGTACCATTAACTGTTGTGCTGGTTGATGATGTTGTACCATTAAGGGTGCAAACACAGTTATAATCTTTTTTACAAGATGTTGATAATGCAGCTACTACTATTAATGATAAAATGGCTTTTTTCATGGAAATGCTTTTTTTGACTGGTTAGTGGATACCAAAAGTATTATTAATCTTAAATTTCACAAAAAAAGATGAAAATCAGCTTGTTTAGTCAGATACACCTACATTTTATATAATTAGTATATTTGCGTCCCTAATTTAAATTAGAATGACTACTACTTATCTTGATTTTGAAAAACCAATAGAAGAGCTTGAAAAAGAGCTTCAAAAGCTAAAAGACATAGCTACCAAAAGCAAAGTAGATGTTTCTTCTTCCATTAAACAAATAGAAGATAAAATAAAAGACACCAAAACTCAGCTTTATACATCGCTTACGCCTTGGCAAAGGGTTCAATTATCACGCCATCCTGATAGACCTTATGCACTCGATTATATAAACACCTTAACCAACGGAAACTTTATAGAACTACATGGCGACCGTACAGTGAAAGATGATAAAGCTATGATTGGAGGTTTTGGTGACATTGATGGTAAAACATATATGCTTATTGGTCAGCAAAAAGGCAGAAATACTAAAGAACGCCAGTTTCGTAATTTTGGAATGCCAAACCCTGAAGGTTATAGAAAAGCTTTAAGGCTAATGAAAATGGCTGAAAAATTTAATAAACCCATTATTACTTTTATTGATACTCCGGGTGCTTATCCGGGTTTAGAAGCTGAAGAACGTGGACAAGGAGAAGCCATTGCCCGTAATTTATTAGAAATGGTGCAGCTTACCGTGCCTGTTATTTGTATTATTATAGGTGAAGGAGCATCGGGTGGAGCACTTGGCATTGGCATTGGCGATAAAGTGTTAATGATGGAAAACTCTTGGTACTCGGTTATCTCTCCTGAAAACTGTTCCACTATTTTATGGCGCACCTGGAATTTTAAAGAAAAAGCTGCCGAAGCCTTAAAACTTACAGCTGACGATATGATGGCTAATAAATTAATTGACGGCATTATTGCAGAGCCTTTAGGTGGTGCACATAACAATCCGGCAGAGGCTTATGAAAATGTGCGAACAGCAATAAATAAATTTACAGCCGAATTAAGCAAACAGGCATCTGAAAAACGCATTGCAGACCGCATAGATAAATTTTGCGCTATGGGTGTTGTTTTAGAGGCAAGCGAACAAGTAATTAACTAATCACATATAATTCACAAAATTTTTAATCATATAATAATTATAAAACATGGCAAATACAGGAGACGTTAACGTAGGTTCGGTACTTAGATACAATGGTGACCTTTGTTTAATTACAGAATGGCAACACCGTACACCAGGTAACTTACGTGCTTTTTACCAAGCTAAAATGCGCAACTTAATAAGTGGCAAACAAACTGAAAATCGTTTTCGTTCAGGCGAAGAGGTTACTTTAGTTAGGGTAGAATATAAAATGATGCAATTTATTTATACCGAAGGTGATTTTATTGTAGTTATGGACAATGAAACGTATGAGCAAGTACACATTTCTGCAGCTACTTTGGGCGAAGGGTTGAAGTTTTTAAAAGAAGGAATGGAAGTTAAAATTACCTTTGAAGAAGATACCCCTATTTTAGCTGAAGCGCCAACTTTTGTTGAACTTGAAGTTACGTATACCGAACCAGGCATTAAAGGTGATACAGCAAGCTCTAACACCTTAAAAAGCTCAACCGTTGAAACCGGTGCCACAGTAATGATACCATTATTTGTAAACCAGGGTGACAAAATTAAAATAGATACACGCACAGCGGCTTATGTTGAGCGTGTAAAAAAATAGAAACCGTTTTTTTGATTTTTATGTAAAGGCTATCTTTAAAAAGATAGCCTTTTTCATGCGACCTCGGAGGGATTCGAACCCCCAACCAACAGAACCGGAATCTGTCATTCTATCCAGTTGAACTACGAAGTCTTTTGTGCAAACAAAGATAAAACAATATATTTATGAGATTTTTATACTAAATCGTTTTAATTGTCGTTATATAAAGTAATGAAAAAAGCAGTTTATTTACTTAGCATATTTATACTTTGTTTTTGTGTTAGCTTAAAATCGCAAAACGCATTAAAATCGTTTCAATGGCGAGACCACTTACCCTATAACAAAGCTTTTTCGGTTACAAACCAAGGCAATACCATTTATGCAGTTTCTAACGAGTGTGTGTTTTCTTTCAATAAAGATGATAACACTTATCAACGCCTTAATAAAGTAACCGGTTTAAATGATATTGAACCTACAATTGTAAAAAACAATCCATATAACAATGCTTTATTGATATTGTATAAAAATTCAAATATTGATGTTATTAAAAGTGGCGGCATTACTAATATTGCTGATTTATTACATGCACAAAACCTTGGCAATAAAACTATAAATAATGTAACCTTTAGTGGTAAGTTAGCATACTTAGCCTGTGGTTTTGGTATTGCGGTTTTTGATACCGATGCACTTCAGTTTCAGGATACATATATAATTGGTCCGGGAGGTACAAATTTAAATGTGTACCAAGTCGCATTATCCGGTAGCTCTATTTTTGCCGCTACCTCAAAAGGCATTTATTACGCTTCACTAAATTCATCTAATTTAGCAAGCTATACTAATTGGCAACAAGTTACATCGCTTCCAAACCCAAACGATGTATATAACGGTATAGTTTATTTTGGCGGCAATATTATAGCCAGTTATTCTTGGAATTTAACACAAAGTCAAAGTGCCGGCAGCTCCTCAAAAGATACCTTGTATAAATTTGATGGTACAACTTGGAGCAAAAACCCTTTTAACACGGTAGATGCTATCATTAAAATATCGTTATCTGATAATAAAAAACAATTTTTGGTTACTGATAATATAGGTTTTGCTTCCTATGACACCTTGGCAAATAAAACATCTATGCAATGGGGGTTCCCAGGACTCAGTAATGCAGCCTTTTTTACCGTAGATGCGATACCAGACCCAACTCAGCCGGGCTGGTTTTGGGAAGCAAATACTTTATATGGTTTATTAAAACTTAATAGCCCAAATACTACACCCCAGCAATTTTTTATAAATGGGCCAACTACAACAGGATGCGCTCAAATACAAATTAAAGATGATAAAGTAATTGTAGCATCGAGTTTTTTAGGTTATAAACAAGTTCAGAATTATTTTACAACCGGTGTTTATGTATTTCAAAATGATGCGTGGAAAGCCGACATTTGTTCTCCTCGTGATACATTTTTTGATGTTGATTGTGTTGCTTTTGATGTTAATGATAAAAACCACTATTATGCAGGTTCATTTACCAATGGTGTAATAGAAGTAAAAAACGACAGTGTGGTAGCAAAATATGATTGCACCAACAGCCTTATTTCTCCAAGAAATTTCGCACAGAATCAGCAAACTTTTGTAGCTTCAATTTATTCGGATATAAATAATAATTTATGGGTTGCCACCAACGATAACCCAAAATTTGTTACCATTAAAAAAAATGACGGTACATGGGCTAACTTAGACTTCAGTAATTTGGTACCAAATACAAATGATCAGTTTATAAGTCAAATGATAGTAGACTCCAGCAATCAAACTTGGGTAGCTGCCTACGGTACCGGACTTTTTGTGTATAAAAATGATGGCACTTACTCTCAACCCAATGCGAGCAATTCAAAACTGCTTGTAAATTTAGCAGGCAAAGGAGGTTTACCAAGCCTTTACCCAATATGTTTGGCGCTTGATAAAAACAATGATATTTGGGTGGGTACCGACCAAGGCATTTATGTTTTTTATAACCCTGAAAGTATTTTCACTCAAACTTCCGGCTGGGATGCGCAACCCATTTATGTGCAACAAGATGGGCAAACACAGCTCCTTTTACAAACTGATAATGTTACCTCTATTTTTGTAGATGGTGCCAATAATAAATGGGTGGGTACATCATCAGGTGGTTTATTTTATTTCTCATCTGACGGGCAAACAGAATTGTATAATTTTACAACTGATAACAGCCCCTTGTTTTCAAACAATATTATTAATGTAAGTGTTAGTCCAACTACGGGCGAAGTTTTTATTGCAACCGATAAAGGCATGCAATCTTTTCAAAATACAACTACCGAAGGCTTAACCAGCTTTGAAGATGTATATGCTTATCCAAACCCGGTAAAACCTAATTACACAGGTCCTATTTTAATACACGGCATGGTATCGGGTGCATCGGTAAAGGTTCTCGATTCGGGTGGTAATTTCGTATTTGAAACAACCGCAGAAGGCGGACAAGCAACCTGGAATGGGCAAAATTATAAAGGGCAGCGTGTGGCATCGGGCATTTATTTGGTAGTTTGTGCAACCCCCGATGGTTCGCAAAAAAAACTTACCAAAATTTTGTTGCTTAATTAACCAATGCAACAAAAAACAAACGGCATTATTTTACAAAACACAAAGTATCAGGATAAAAAAAATATCCTAAAAATATATACATTACAACATGGCATACAGAGTTATGTAGTAAACATTGGACATTCAAAAAAATCAAAAATAAAATCGGCTCATGTAATTGGCTTAAACCAAATAGAGTTTATTGAGCAGGTAAAAAAAACACGCAGCATTCAGCTTATTAGCGACATCCACGTATCCTACATCTACCAAAATTTATTTAGTAATCCTATAAAAAACACCATTGCCATTTTTTTAAACGAAGTGCTTTTGAAGGCTTTAAAGGAGCAACCTGAAAATGCAGAGCTTTATCAGTTTGTTGCAGAAAGTTTAGTTGTTTTTGATAACCAAAATTACGAGGCCAGTAATTTTCACCTTCATTTTATGGTAGA
>JABDDQ010000030.1 GCA_013287545.1 Bacteroidota bacterium
GCTAAAACCAAAAAATCTTATTTTTGTCAGAGTTGTGGCTACCAATCGGCTAAGTGGCTTGGTAAATGCCCTTCTTGTGAAGCGTGGAACACAATTGTTGAAGAAATTGTAGTAAAAGAAACTAAAAACAATAGTGGTTCAACATCTTTAAACCGAGCACGTAAGCCTTTATTAATAAATGAGATTGAGGTTGAAAACGAGCAACGTTTTTCTACCAACGATAGTGAATTGGATAGGATTTTAGGTGGAGGCATTGTTCCGGGGTCGTTGGTTTTATTTGGCGGAGAACCCGGAATAGGAAAATCTACCCTTATGCTTCAAGTAGCCCTTCAGGCAAAAGGCATTAAAATATTATATGTTTCGGGTGAGGAGAGCGAGCAGCAAATTCGTATGCGTGCCGAACGTGTGGGCATTAAGAACGATTCGTGTTTTATTTTGGCTGAAACCAATACACAGAATATTTTTAAGCAAATTGAACAAAACGAACCCAATTTGGTTATTATAGATTCTATACAAACACTGCATACTTCTTTTATAGAATCGAGCCCCGGGAGTGTTTCGCAGGTACGTGAGTGCGCTGCCGAGTTAATGCGTTTTGCCAAAGAAAGTGCTACACCAGTTTTTATTATAGGTCATATTACGAAAGATGGTAGCTTGGCAGGACCAAAAGTGTTAGAACACATGGTTGACACTGTCCTTCAATTTGAGGGAGATAGAAACTATGTGTATCGCTTACTGCGTACCACCAAAAATCGTTTTGGGAGCACCAATGAGCTTGGAATTTATGAAATGCGAGGTACGGGTTTACGTGCAGTTAGCAACCCATCAGAAATTTTAATTACCCACCGAGATGAACCCACCAGTGGTGTTGCTATTGCAGCCAGCATGGAGGGTTTACGACCTATGTTAATTGAGATACAATCATTAGTGAGTAGTGCAGCCTATGGTACACCTCAGCGGGCTTCAACCGGGTTTGATTTACGTAGGTTAAACATGCTTTTGGCGGTGCTTGAAAAACGTTGTGGCTTTAGACTGGGAGTTAAAGATGTATTTTTAAACATAGCCGGAGGCATTAAAGTAGAAGACCCTGGCATTGATTTAGCAGTGGTTTGCGCCGTACTATCATCAAATGAAGACTTATGTATACCGCAAGATATCTGTTTTGCTGCCGAAGTGGGTCTTACAGGTGAGATACGACCTGTAAACCGTATAGAACAACGCATTGCTGAAGCAGAAAAACTGGGTTTTAAACGTATGTTTATTTCTGCCTACAATATGAAAGGGGTAGACATGAATAAGTATAAAATAAAAGTAATCAGTGTTTCAAAAATGGAAGACGTATTTCAGCATTTATTTGGTTAAAATTCAGCCCATTTCTTTAAAAAACAAAAAATATTTTTGAATTAACATATATTATATATATTAGCGGTCGTTTATATTTTAAAAATCTAATTTATGATGAAGAAAATTACTTTAGCTCTCGTACTTACAGCAGCAATTTTTGTTAGTGGGTTTGCGCAAAAAAACCCTATGAAAGAAGGGGATAATGCCTTTGCCGCACAAGAATATTTTACCGCAGTAGATTGGTATAAAAAAGCCTATGTAAAAGAAAAAAAGGCGGAAAAAAAGGCGAGAATTCTTTTTCGTACAGCAGAAAGCTATCGTCATATAAACGACCTTAATGAGGCTATAACTTATTACACAAAAGCCATTGCAGCAAAGTACCCAGACCCTATGGCTAATTTCTATATCGGAGAAATTAAAAAAGAGCAAAAACTTTATAATGAAGCTATTAGTGCATTTGAAAATTATAAAAAAGAAGTTCCTTCGGATGTACGTGCTGAAAATGAAATTAAATCTTGCGAATTAGCTCAAAAATGGGTTGATAGCCCTACCCGCCACAAATTAGAAAACATGGCGATGATAAACACTAAAGAAGAGGATTATAGCCCTGCTTTTGCAGACAAAAAAAATACGACTTTATATTTTACTTCAACCAGAGAAGGATCTACAGGTGCTAAAGCCGATGGAACTACCGGTGACTTACACTCAGATATTTTTGAAACCAAACTTGGTAAAGATGGTAAATGGAGTACACCTACACCACTTGCTGACCCAATTAACACGCCTGATAACGAAGGAAACGTGGCAGTTGACCGTAAAGGAACGTTTTTGATTTTTAGCCGTTGCGGAGAAGCAAAAAAGAAACAACTTAAATGCCAGCTTTATATGTCGAAAAAACAAGGCCCAAGCTGGGCAGCGCCTGAGCTTCTTCCTTTTTATATAGATAGTTTTCAATTTAACCAACCATCACTTTCACCAGATGGTAACACACTATACTTCTCTTCTAATATGACAGGTGGAAAAGGACACTATGATATTTGGAAAAGTACTTTTGATAAAAAAGCTAAAAACTGGGGCACCCCTGAAAATTTAGGAGCATCTGTTAACACAATGGGAAATGAAGGTTATCCTTATATACACAGTGATGCAAAAACATTGTATTTCTCATCAGATGCTATGCTTGGTTTAGGTGGACTTGATATTTATAAAATTACAGCTGATAAAAGCGGTGCATTTACCGGGCAAGCTGAAAACTTAAAATATCCGATGAACTCTCCGCATGATGATTTTGGTATTATTTATGACGGAAATAAAGACCGTGGTTATTTATCATCTGATCGTGAAGGTGGTAAAGGCGAAGATGATATTTATTCATTCTACTTACCACCATTAGTATTTAATGCAGGTGGTACTGTAACAAATGCAGATGATAAGAGCCCAATACCTAATTGTCCTATTATCATCAAAGGTTCTGATGGTACTTTAGCACAAGTTACTACTGATAAAGATGGTAACTTTACTATTCCTTTAAAGCCACAAGTTTCTTACGAAATTTATACTCAGACTAACAAAGATTTAAAAACGCCAACAGCTAAACAAGGTTTTTTTGCGTCGGATGATAAAGGCAAATTCAGTACTATCGACATTGATGCTTCTACAAACTTTAAAAAAGATTTCCAACTAAGCCCTGTACCTGAGGGTGAAATTCGTTTCCCTGCAGTATTATATGCTTTAGGTAAATCTGAGTTATTGGTTGATTTAAGTGGTACAGCTAAAGGCAACGACACAAAAAGACCATTAAACTCTCAAGACTCATTAAATTCATTAGTTAAAACACTAAATGATAACCCAACAATTATTATTGAGTTAAGTGCACATACGGATAGTCGTGGTAATGCAGCCTTAAACGAAAAACTATCTCAGGCACGTGCTCAAGCCTGTGTTGATTATTTGATTTCTAAAGGCATTCCAAAAGAGCGTTTGATTGCAAAAGGTTACGGAAAAAGAAAATTAAAAATAACCGACGCACAAATTGCTAAAGCAAAAACGAAAGAAGAGAAAGAAGCTTTACATGCGATGAACCGTCGTACAGTATTTAAAATTCTTTCGTGGGATTATATAGATCCTAAAGCACCAAAAACTACTATTCCTACTTATCACCCTAAAGTGTTAAATGAAGAAGATGCAGATAAAATTGAAGATGCACCAGGTGGTGACAAATAATTAAAGAAAAAAGCCTCACAGAAATGTGGGGCTTTTTTATGTTAACTATTTTTTTATCTTTGAATTAAATTAAAAAAACAACAATATGATACAAATTAACTTTATAGCTGTTTTAGTAGCGGCATTAGTGCCTTTAGTAATGGGATTTATTTGGTATAATCCTAAAACATTTGGTAACGCTTGGATGAAAGCAGCCGATATAACCGAAGAGAAAATGAAAGGGGCTAACATGGCATTAATATTTGGTTTAACGTTTGTATTTAGCTTTTTTGTTGCTATGACAATGAATTTTGTAACTATTCACCAATTTGGGGCTAAGTCAGCAATGATGGATATGGCAAACCCTAATGCCTTTAATGATGTAACAACAGGTATAGGGCTTGATTTCGCTAATTTTATGGCGAAATACGGAAATAACTTTCGTACGTTTAAACATGGAGTACTTCACGGAACTATAAGCGGCTTTATGTTAGCTTTACCTATAATAGGAGTTAATGCTTTGTTTGAACGCAAAGGCTTTAAATACATTGCTATTAACGCTGGTTTTTGGATTGTATGCTTCGCTATAATGGGCGGAATTGTATGCGCTTGGCAATAGTTTATTGAAGAGAAAAATCACCCTCTTTTTCTATTTTTCGTTTTTTATCTGTTAAACCTTTTCAGCATCTTTGTATAAGAAATGTGCGGTATTGCAGCTATAATTGGATTTACTGATAAAGGAAGAGAGCGCTTTGGTAAAATAGGGCAATGTGCAAACTTGCTAAAACATCGTGGACCCGATAATCAAAAATATATTATTGAACCTAATTTTGCTATGGCGCATGCCCGCCTAAGCATTATTGATTTATCGGAAGCCAGTAATCAGCCATTTACCACACATGACGGTAGATTTACCATAGTTTATAATGGCGAGATTTTTAATTACAAGCAGTTAAAAATTGAATTGCAACAGAAAGGACACATCTTTTATACTGAAGGGGATGTTGAGGTTTTAATTAATTTATATAAAGAGTTTGGTAAAGATTGTCTGCAAAAAATAAACGGATTTTTTGCCTTTGTTTTATACGACAAACAAACCAATACTTTTTTTGCTGCTCGCGATCGACTTGGTATAAAACCATTTTATTATTATGCTGATGAAAATTACTTTGCCTGCTCATCGGAATTAAAAGTTGTAAAACATATTACCGAGTGTAACACTATTAATAAAACAGCGCTATATGCTTATTTACAGCTTACCTATGTGCCTGAGAAAATAAGCCTTATAGAAAACATTTACAAACTTGAACCAGGAGAGTTTTTGTTTATAGAAAACAATAAAATAACCAAAGAAAAATACTATTCGGTAAAACTTTCATCTACCTATAAAGAAGGAAAAGATGTAAATAAAAAATTTCTTACCCTATTGGAAAGTGCGGTGGAAGCGCGTTTAACAGCTGATGTGCCAGTAGGCTGTTTTTTAAGCGGAGGAATTGATAGTAGTGTTATTACAGCTATTGCTTCGCAACAAAACAAACACCTGCAAACTTTTTCTATAGGATTTAAAAACAACACTTATTTTGATGAGTCGGTGTATGCTGAGGTTGTTGCTAAAAAATATAACACGCACCATCAAACATTTTATTTAAGTGAAAACGAAGCGGAAGCGGAGATAGATAATTTTTTAAATGCTATTGATGAGCCCTTTGCAGACTCATCGGCATTTAATGTTTTTATACTTTCGAAAAAAACAAAACAGCATGTAAAGGTTGTGCTATCTGGCGATGGGGCTGATGAGCTTTTTGCCGGATACAATAAACATCGTGCCGAGTGGATGATTCGCCATCAGGTGTTAAAAACATCGGCACTTAAAAGTGCTTCATCATTTACAAAATTATTTCCTGCTTCGCGTAGTGGTAAATTATCAAACAGAATACGCCAACTTGAACGTTTTGCCAATGGTGCAAAACTAACTGCACAGGAACGTTACTGGCGTTGGGCTTGTTTTTATGAGGAGGGTAAAGCGGCATCTTTAATTACCCTATCGTCAGCAGAGAAAAAGGGTTTTAATGAATTAAAAAGCTCATATACATCTGTTATTAATAACGATTACAATAGTACTTTATTAGCTGATGTAAACTTAGTATTACCAAGTGATATGCTTACTAAGGTTGATAGAATGAGCATGGCAAATGCGCTTGAAGTGCGTAACCCATTTTTAGATTATAGAATGGTTGAATTTGCTTTTTCGTTACGAGAAGAAAATAAAATAGATGTCCATATTCAGAAAAAAATTGTAAAGGAAAGTTGCGCACATTTGTTGCCTACGGAAATATTAAATAGAAAAAAACACGGTTTTGAAACCCCTGTTCAGGAGTGGTTAAAGAATATTTTAAGCAGTAAAGTAAAAGAATATTGTTTGGATAAAGAGTTTATTGAGCAGCAAAATATATTTAATTACGATGGACTTAAACAAGTAGTTGAGCAAGCTTTAAGTGCTGATGCGGGCGATGCTACTGCTGTAGTGTGGAGCATTTTAATTTTTAATTATTGGTGTAAACAAAACATATTGTAATGCCTCGTGTATTAAGAATTATAAACAGATTTAATTTAGGTGGTCCGGCATATAATGTGGCTTTTCTTACAAAATACTTGGTACCCGAATACGAAACACTTTTAATTGGCGGAGAAAAAGAACCGGATGAAGAAAGTTCTTTATTTATTTTTAAACAAATGGGCATAGAACCGCTTGTTGTAAACGAGATGAGTCGCTCGGTAAATTTCTTGCAAGATATAAAAGCATACTATCGCATTAAAAAAATTATTAAAGAATTTAAGCCGGATATTGTACATACACATGCTGCAAAAGCAGGTGCCTTGGGGCGCTTAGCGGCATATAATAGTAATGTACCTGTAGTTATACATACATTTCATGGGCATGTTTTTCATTCATATTTTGGAAAATTTAAAACAACTATTTACAAAAACATAGAAAGGTTTCTTACTAAAAAATCATCCGTTATTATTGCTATAAGCGAAAAACAAAAACATGAATTATGTGTTGAACATAAAATTGCTCCAATAGAAAAAACAAAAGTTATTCCCCTGGGGTTTGATTTGACAAAATTTACAGATAATCAAACAGAAAAACGAAAAATATTTAGAGATAAATATCAAATAGAAGATGGTGAAATTTGTATTTTAATTGTTGGTAGGTTAGCCCCTGTAAAAAACCACCCTTTATTTTTAAAAGCAATTAAGTTTGTTAAAAGCAATTCTACTAAAAAAATCCGCGCCATAATTGTTGGCGATGGAAACTTGCGAGAGAATTTAATGCAGCAATGCCGTGATTTAAATCTGGATTATTGTTATTATCCTACCGAGCCGAAAAAAACAACTGTTATTTTTACTTCGTGGATACAAGATGTTTCTTATCCCTTGGCTGGTTGCGAAGTAGTTTGTTTAACCTCCTTTAACGAAGGCACTCCGGTTAGTTTAATTGAGGCACAGGCGGCATCAAAAGCTATACTTACAACAAAGGTGGGGGGAATAGAAAATGCTGTAAATAGTAACGCAGCTTTTTTAATTGATGTTGCAGATGAAAACCTGTTTTACGAAAAATTACTAATGCTTTGTAATGACGACCAATTAAGAGAAAAGATGGCCATAGAAGGGAAAGATTTTGTATTTAAACAGTTTCATTATACCCGTTTGATACAAGATGTTAAGAGCCTATACAGCTCGTTATTAAAACCCTAATAGAACAATAAAATTTGTATATTTACAGGGTATTTTAATTTTATGAGAAAATTTTTATTGTTATTTATAGCTTTAGCAAGCTTATCGTCTTGTAGAATATTGCGTCCTAATTTGATGCTTAAAACTCCTAAAGATTATGTGTTTGATCAATTAAGCGATACAATGAGCGATGAAGAGTACCGCATATCTATAACGGATGATATATCGCTTAGAATATTATCAAATGAAGGATTTAAGTTAGTTGATTTTTCAAACGGTGGTGGAGCTGGCGGTGCGACTACAACAACTAATGCATCGACCATACAAACATTAGTTGAGCATGATGGAACCATAAAGGTACCCCTTATTGGCAGGGTAAAAGTTCAAGGATTAACCATGCGTGAGGCAGAGCAATTGATAGAAACCAAATTTTCGGAATTTTATGTGGGACCTTATGTTATATTGAGGGTAACTAATAAGCGGGTATCTGTTTTTCCTGGTGCAGGTGGTGCGGGTAGGGTAATTCCGATTACTAACCTAAACACAACTGTATTAGAAGCGTTAGCCTACGCGGGAGGGATAACGGAGGATGGAAAAGCGTATCGTATAAAATTAGTGCGTAATGCTAAACCTAAACCGAGGGTTTATTTAATAGATTTATCAACCATTGAAGGATTAAAAGGTGGTAATACTGTTGTACAGGCTAATGACGTAATATATGTAGAACCTCGTCCTCGCTTTATAAGTAGGGCTGTTGGGGAATTGGCTCCTTACATATCAGTACTTTCATCTGTGATATTGATATTTACCTATATTCAATTAGTGAAACATCCCTAACACACAAATTATATGATTAGTGGGGGCTTACATGACAATAATAGTAATATAAACCAGTACCAAGAGCGTATAACCAAATTTAGTAGTGAATTTGAGTTAGGTTTATTTTTACATATTGCTAAACGTAGCTTACTTTGGGTATTTTTGTTGTTAAGCATTTCTCTATCCTTAGCATTTTTATACTTACGCTATGCACAACCTGTTTTTCAATCTAAAACAAGCATACAAATAAACACAAACAATCAAGCCAACAGGGTTTTAAACATAAACCAAATGTATGAGGAGCAAGACCCGTTGGCAGGAGCAATAGAAATAATAAAGTCTAAAGTTTTTTTGCACCGGGTAGTAAACTCATTAGATTTATATATTAGTTATTTTAATGAAGGAACTTTTAAATCGAGCGAATTATATACTTCAACGCCATTTATTGCAGATATAAATATTAAAGATCCATCTTTTTATGGTAGAAAATTTTACGTAACTTTTGTTAACTCGTCTGCGGGATATATAGAGTTAAAAGAAAACAAGGATAAAAAAGAAAAAATACGCTTCGTAACTGATAAGCGGATAAGTACTGAAGCCTTCGATTTTAAGATAAGTTGTAATCCTGCACTTGAAAAAATACAATGTTTAAAAAATTGCCAAGAATTATATCCGATATACTTTGTTAAGCAAGATGAGAATGCTGTTACATCTGATATTCAAAAACGTTTGGAAGTAAAATTACAAAATGAGCAAGCTAAAACAGTTAGTATAAGTCTTCGAGATTTTAATCCTGTAAAGGCAGCAGATATTGTAAATATGATAACTACTGAGTTTCAGAAATACGATATAGAAAAAGAAAGTAAAAGTTCTGAAAAAGTTATTACGTTTATTAATGACCAACTCAGTAATGTATATGCTCAGTTAAAACTATCGGAAGACACATTGGAAACCTACCGAAAAGAAAAAAATTTTAATACAAATGAACGCAAGATTCAATCTGACATGACAAGAATATCAACGCTTGAAGATCAGTTACTAAAAACAGAGTTAGAGGAAAAAATATTAGATAATATACAAACAGATATACAAAAGAACAAAAGTATTGATTCGTATCAGCTTATTTCTACCATTGCTGGTAGTCAGGAAGAGGGTGGGATAAAAGAAATTGTGAGTAATTTACAAAGATTATTGATAGATAAAGAGAATCTGTTATTTCAGGTAAAACCAAGTAGCGAAGAGATTAAACGCTTAAATTTTCAAATTGAAAATCAAAAAAAATTTATTGATGCAAAGTATTTTTTCGTTGCGTCAAAAAATGCAAACTAAATACCAAAATCTGAAACTAAAATCAGACGAATATGAAATCAAATATTCTTCTCAACCAGAAAAAGAACTTGAATATGCGCGCCTGATGCGTTTTTTTAATATTAACGAAAAATATTATACCCTTTTGTTGGAGAAAAAAACGGAATTCTCTATTTCGAAGGCAGGCTTTGTATCGCAAACAGTTGTGTTAGAAAAAGGCCTTCCTAATATGAACCCAATTTCACCTAATAAACAAAACATTATGTCTGTAGCGATATTGACCTCTGTTTTAATAGGGCTGATAATTATTATTGTTAGATATTTAATGCATAACGATATAAACTCATTAAACGAAATAACCAGACAAATGAGTGCTAATGTAAATATTTTGGGAATTGTACCAAGTTATGATAAAGAAATTCCTGTATCGCAGTTAGTAGTGGATAAGAATCCGAAATCATTAATAGCCGAATCATTTAGAACATTGCGGAGTAATCTGCAATACATTTCGCATACCGAGGGTACAAAAATAATAGCACTTACATCAACAGTTTCGGGTGAAGGAAAAACATTTGTTGCCATTAATTTGGCAGGTATAATTGCGTTTTCGAACAAAAAAGTAATTATTTTAGATTTAGATATGCGAAAACCTAAGATACACAAAGGGTTTAGTGTTAGCAATGAAAAAGGGATGAGTACAATTTTGATTGAGAAAAATACATTGGAGGAATCGATAAATAAAAGCTCGTTAACTGGTTTAGATTTTATTACCGCGGGGCCAATTCCCCCTAACCCTTCTGAATTAATTATTAGCCCGAAAATGGACGAAATATTAAATAAGCTTAAGACTATGTATGATATTATTGTAATCGACAACCCGCCTATTGGATTGGTAACCGATGGCGTGGCGATGATATCAAAGGCAGATTATCCTATTTATGTTTTCAGATCAGATTATTCTAAACGAAATTATATTCAAATATTAGATAGATTGCAAAACGAAAATAAAGTAGAACACCTTTCTGTTGTTTTAAATGGTGTAGACATTAACCGAAATACTTACGGCTATAATTACGGTTATGGCTACGGTTATGGTTACGGCTATGGAAATAAATATGGTTACTATGAAGATAGAGGCGATGTAAAAAAGAAAAAGGGAATATTTAAAAAGAAAATAAGTGTAAGCTAATGATTATTGAAAAAACGTTTATTGAAGGATTATTGGTGTTAAAACCAAAAGTATTTGAAGACTCACGTGGTTATTTTTTTGAAAGTTTTAATCAGAAAATTTTAGAAGAGGCGGGGTTAAAAGAAAATTTTGTGCAAGATAATCAATCGCTCTCGCAAAAAGGAGTTTTACGTGGTTTGCATATGCAAGCACCTCCGCATGCACAAGGCAAATTAGTTCGTGTTATTAAAGGGGCGGTACTTGATGTAGTAGTAGATGTTAGAAAAAAATCACCGACCTATGGACAATATTTTTCTATTGTGCTAAATGAGCAAAATAAAACCATGTTTTGGGTTCCTACGGGGTTTGCACATGGATTTTTGACGTTACAAGACAACACTATTTTTCACTACAAGTGTACCGAGTATTATAATAAAGAATCGGAAGCTTGCATTTTATGGAATGATAAAGACATTAATATAAACTGGGATGTAGAAAATCCACTTCTTTCGGCAAAAGATGTTGTGGGCATGCCTTTTAAAGACTTTGTTTCTCCTTTTTAGTTATAATGAATTTTTTAGCGAATATACCGTTATTATACACTTTTCTATTTTGTGGAACGCTTATTTTTTCTATTCTAATAAATGAATTGCTTTTAAATTTTTCTAAAAACCTTGGCACACGAAGAAATAACAGTGTGCAAATTAGGTGGAATTCTACAGCAAAACCAGCTTTAGGTGGTTTATCATTCTACATTGTTTTTTTGTTTGCTTTTATTACCTTAGAAATTATAACACAGGGTAAACAAGGGTTTTTTTCTACCCTAAAAAATAGTAGGACTTTTATGCTCGGTTACGGCGGCTTTTTTAATGGGCATGGCTGATGATGCTTATGACACAAAACCCCTTGTAAAATTTATTGTTCAGTGTTTGTGTGGCATTATACTTATTAGTACGGGTACAAAAATAAACACATTTGAAAGTGAGTTTTTAAACTATTCACTTACTGTATTATGGGTTGTAGCTGTTATGAATTCTATTAATATGCTTGATAATATGGATGGTGTGTCCTCAATTACAACTATTGCCATATGTATGTTTTCAGTAGTTTTTAGTGCGCAAAACAATTTAGCAACTCAACCCCTAACACTTATTATAATTGCTGTTGTAGGAACACTCTGTGGTTTTTTAGCTTATAACTGGCATCCTTCTAAAGTTTTTATGGGGGATAGTGGTAGCCAATTTCTCGGAATTTTTTTGGCTTTTTGTGGTATAGAGTTTTGCTGGAACACACCCGTTATAGACAAAAATAATTTTCCGATTATTTACCCCATTAATAATTTAATTTTAGTTGCCTTGGTTTTTATTATGCCACTTACAGATACTGCTATTGTGGTAATTAACCGAATAGCAAAAGGCTCTTCTCCTTTTATTGGAGGTAAAGACCATACTACACATAATTTGTTTTATTATGGAATTAGTGAAAAGAAAATAGCTATTATGTTTTTTATAATAAACATAATTGGAGGGTATTTGGCCTTAACTTTAATTAATCAGTCAAATTTTAGCTTACAGCGGTCGCTATTGTTTGCTATTTATCCGCTTTTTTTATTTTTGTTTTTGCTGTATCTTACAAGGCGAAAACGCCATGCTTAGTTTCAGTAAAAAAATAAATTATTTTGTTTTGTCGCTTGCGCTTTTTGTACTTATTTCTTTCGGATATTTTATATCAAAAGTTGTTTTTAAACAAATAGAAATAAATACAGATTATATAAACCCGGCTCAAAGTCTTTTTGGATTAAGCATTCCGAAAGACATTCATTTTGCGGGCGAGGCTGTTCCTCAAAACGATTATAGCATAAAAGAAAATTTAGATAAGGAATTTTTGAGTAACTCGGCATCTGCTTATGTTTTGCTCAAACGTTGTGCTCTTTGGTTTCCCCCTATTGAGGCAGTTTTAAAACGCAACAATATTCCTGACGATATAAAATATATTGCCTTAGAAGAGAGTAACCTTACTAATTCTCAATCATCGCAAGGTGCAGCCGGGTTTTGGCAGTTTGTAGCAAGTACGGGCGCTAACTATGGTTTAGAAATAAATGATGAAGTAGATGAACGTTTTAGTGTGGAAAAAAGCACTGAAGCTGCCTGTAAATTTTTTAAAGAAGCGTATAAAAAATTTGGAAGCTGGACAATTGCCGCTGCTGCCTATAACCTTGGTAGTGGAGGAATTGAACAACAACTAAAAAAACAAAAATCGGATAATTATTATGATTTAATGTTGAATAAGGAAACCGCCAGATATTTGTACCGTGTGTTGGCATTGAAAACTTTAGTTGAAAATTCTGCTAAGCACAAATCAAAAATATCACGGAGTTTTTATGGTGTACCTTTAGTTCCTTATAAAGTAGATACGGCAGTTACAGATTTATCCGCTTTTGCAACTTCTTTGGGTTATACGTATAACTTGTTGAAGATTTTTAACCCTTGGTTGAGAAAAAACACATTGCCTAACCCGAATAAAAAAAACCTACATAATAAATTTCCCTAAAAAGGAATATTTGAAAAACGGATTTACGTATTTTGAAGGAGATTTGGTTAGGGAGAGTCCTGATACAATGCTTCAAAAAAGTATAAAACTTGACTCTACCTTTCCTGCAATTGATTCGGAAAAAGAAATAAAAAACTTAAAAAAGGATACAGAAAAAAATGAGCAACCTCATTAATGAAGAAGATTTTATTGAAGTAATTGGCGCTCGGGCGCACAATTTAAAAAATATAGATGTTAGCATTCCGCGCAATAAATTGGTTGTTATAACCGGGCTTAGCGGTAGCGGAAAATCTTCGTTAGCCTTTGATACTATTTATGCTGAGGGGCAACGTAGATATATTGAAACATTTAACTCGTACGCTCGTCAGTTTTTAGGGAACTTGGAGCGCCCCGATGTAGATAAAATAACAGGGCTATCGCCTGTAATTGCTATTGAGCAAAAAACAGTAAGTAAAAATCCACGTTCAACAGTTGGTACTATTACGGAGATTTATGATTTTATGCGCTTGCTATTTGCGCGTGCTGGCGAAGCATTTTCTTATGTTACCGGAGAAAAAATGGTGCGTTATACCGATGAGCAAATTATTGATTTGATAATTGAAAAATACAATAAAAAGAAAATCAATATTCTTGCTCCGGTTGTAAAAGGGCGAAAAGGACATTATAGGGAGTTATTTGAACAGATAAGGAAATCGGGCTTTACCAAAGTTAGGATAGATGGTGAGATAAAAGACCTTGTTGCTAAAATGCAGGTTGATAGGTACAAGATACATGATATAGAAATTGTAATTGACCGTATTGAGGTTGCAGCAAACATTCGTCCGCGTTTAGCGCAATCTTTGCAAACCGGTATGAAACAAGCCAAAGGCACAATAATGGTTTTGGAACATGACGAAAAGAAAACCTCAAAACTTAAACCACAATTTTTTAGCCGCTTTTTAATGTGCCCCACAAGTGGTATCTCTTATGACGAACCGGCACCTAATATGTTTTCGTTTAACTCGCCTTATGGTGCTTGCCCTAAGTGTAATGGATTGGGAGTTATTTCGGAAATTGACATTCATAAAATTGTTGCTAACCCAAAACTATCGCTTAAAAAAGGAGCTATTACTATTTTAGGTGATTATAAAAAAGGATGGATTTTTAATCAGCTTGAAGCTATTGGATACACATATGGTTTTACGCTTGATACACCTTTTGAAGACATTGATGAAGCTGCCGTAAATATTATTTTATATGGAAGCGACCAGTTATTTAAAGTAAAAACCGAAGGAAACGACGAAGGTTATTCTGTAGCATTTGAGGGCATTGCGAATTTTATAAGTAAACAAGCTGAAGAAAACCCTTCGCCTGCCATGCAGAGATGGGTGCAAGGCTTTACCAATAAAATTAACTGCCCCGAGTGTAATGGAACTCGCTTAAAAAAAGAAGCGCTTTATTTTAAAATTGATAAAAAAAACATTGCAGAATTATCTCAATTAGATACAGCTTCGCTTAATTTATTTTTTAAAGACATAGAAAAACGATTAACCAAATCGCAACAAATAATTTCGAAAGAGATTTTAAAAGAAATACGTGCTCGTATTGGTTTTTTATTAGAGGTGGGTTTAGATTACGTTTCGCTTAATTTAAGCTCACGTTCTTTATCAGGTGGCGAGGCACAACGTATAAGACTTGCCACACAAATTGGGTCTCAGTTAGTAGGAGTGTTGTATATTTTAGATGAGCCAAGTATTGGTTTGCATCAACGGGATAATGAACGATTAATTACTGCATTAAAAAATTTACGTGATGCAGGCAACTCTGTTTTAGTGGTTGAGCATGATAAAGACATTATGCTTGCCGCGGATTATGTTATTGATATTGGTCCGGGAGCTGGCGTGCATGGTGGTAACATTGTGGCTGCATCGACCCCAAAAGAATTGGTTAAAAGTGCTACCGTTACTTCGCAATACGTAACGGGTAAAAAAGAAATTTCAGTTCCTAAACAACGTAGAAAAGGAAGTGGGAAAAAAATAGTTTTGAAAGGTGCCACCGGAAATAATTTGAAAAACATATCGGCAGAATTTCCATTGGGATGTTTTATTGGTGTAACGGGTGTTTCGGGTAGTGGTAAATCAACGCTTATTAATGAAACGCTGTACCCAATACTTAATCATTATTTTTATAAATCAGAAACCAAGCCACTTCCTTATAAATCAATTACGGGATTGGAGCACATCGATAAAATAATAGAAATAGACCAATCGCCTATTGGCAGAACACCACGGAGTAATCCGGCTACTTATACAAAGGTTTTTGATGATATACGAAACTTGTTTGCTGCTTTGCCCGAGGCAAATATTAGAGGGTATAAGCCAGGCAGATTTTCTTTTAACGTAAAAGGCGGTAGGTGTGAAACCTGTGGTGGAGCTGGAATGAAAACCATTGAAATGAATTTTTTACCTGATGTGTATGTGTTGTGTGATGAGTGTCATGGTAAACGATATAATCGTGAGACATTGGAAATTCGCTACAAAGGAAAATCAATTAATGATGTGCTGAACATGACGATAGACCAAGCGGTTGAGTTTTTTGAGCATATACCATACATTAACCAAAGAATAAAAACGCTGTATGATGTGGGCTTAGGTTACATTACACTTGGGCAGCAAGCTACAACCCTTAGTGGAGGGGAGGCGCAACGTGTTAAGTTGGCTACTGAACTTAGCAAAAAAGATACCGGAAAAACTTTTTATATTTTAGATGAGCCTACAACCGGATTGCATTTTGAAGATATCCGTATTTTATTGGATGTGCTTAATCGTTTGGTAGAAAATGGAAATACAGTTTTGGTAATTGAGCATAATTTAGATATTATTAAAATGGCTGATTATATTATTGATATAGGCCCCGAAGGCGGAGCTAGGGGTGGGCAGATACTTTGTACCGGTACACCCGAAGAAATAGTTAAAAATAAGGAAAGCTTTACGGCTAAGTTTTTAAAAAAAGAATTACGTAATTTTAAATAAATATTTTCACATGAAAACGCTTACTATAGTTCGGCACGCAAAATCGGATTGGGGAAATGACGGAATAGACGACATGTTACGCCCATTAAGTGAGCGTGGATATTCGGATGCTCGTATTATATCTACTCAGGTTCAAAAAAAAATTCAAACCCCTGATTATTGGATAACAAGTCCTGCAATTAGGGCTTATTCTACCGCATTAATTTTTGCAAGTGCGTTTAAAGTTGATGTTGAAAAAATGATAATTAATAAAAAAATTTACGCGACTTCTATTAAAAATTTAAAGCAAATTGTAAACTCGATTCCTGATAATTATAATAACGCTATATTATTTGGACATAATCCTGAACTAACTAATTTTTTTAATGAAATATCGGATGCTTATGCGGATAACATTCCTACCTGTGGCACGATGTATCTCACATCCGGCGTGAAAAAATGGAAAGATTTTTTAAGCGAACCTCTCAAAAACGATTTTTATCTTTACCCAAAAGAATTTAAACAATAAACATGTCTAAAAAATATTTGCCCTATGTAAATAGAGAGATAGCTTGGCTATCTTTTAATGAAAGGGTGCTACAAGAGGCCGCAGACTCTAATACACCTTTACTTGAAAGAATAAAATTTTTGGCAATTTTTTCTAATAACAGAGATGAGTTTTACCGTGTACGTGTAGCAACCGTAAAACGCATGTTACCTTTAGGGAGACGCGCAATTCCGTTAATTGGGGCGCTCCCCAACGATTTATTAGATACAATTTTGAAACGGGTGCTGACACAGCAAAATCGTTTCGAAGAAATTTATCAGCACCTTTTAAAAGAATTGAAGCAACAAAAAATATTCATTCTAAATGAAAAACTTTTAAATATTGAACAACAGAAAGTAGTTCGCTCTTATTTTCACGAGAAAGTTATTTCAAATTTATTTCCTATTTTGTTAGACGAAGCAAAACCATTTCCCTCTTTGCGTGATAAATCGAGCTATTTATTTATTCGTCTGCAAGCCAAGCAAACAAAATCATACAGTTATGCTTTGGTTGAAGTGCCAACAAAAAGCATGTCGCGCTTTTTTGTTTTACCAAAAGAAGGCGACAAAAATTATATTATTTTATTAGATGATGTAATACGTTTTTGCGTTGATGAGGTTTTTTCGGTACTTGGTTTAAATGCCTTAGATGCTTATAATATAAAGCTGACAAGAGATGCGGAGCTTGATATAGACAATGATGTTGTATCTCATAGCATGGTTGAAAAAATTTCTAAAGGGTTAAAACAACGTAAAAAAGGGCTACCTGTCCGCTTAGTTTTTGATGGTGCTTTACCCGATGACATGAAAAACTTTTTGCTGAAAAAAATTAATCTCACCAAAAAAGATGCCCCTATCCCTGGTGGACGTTATCATAACTTTAAAGATTTTATTGCTTTTCCTGATTTGGGTAGAAAAGATTTGCTTAACCCGAGTTTAAAAACAATTGAACATAAATTATTTGCCAACTACCGTACCAGTTTGTTACAGGCAATTCGGAAGGAAGATGTGTTATTAGTTTACCCTTACCATACGTATGACCATATAATTTCTGTACTGCGTGAGGCTTCTATGAGCAAGTCGGTTGAAGAAATAAAAATTACGGTATACCGTTTAGCCGATTCATCTAAAGTTGCAAATGCATTAATTAACGCACTTAAAAATGGAAAAAAAGTAACCCTTGTTGTTGAGTTACAGGCGCGTTTTGATGAGGAGAATAATTTATACTGGGCAAATAAATTGCATGAAGAAGGTGCTACTATAATATATGGAGTGCCAAATTTAAAAGTGCATTCAAAATTGTTTTTAATTACTGCGAGGGAGAATGGGAAGCTTGTGCAATATGCCCACATTGGTACCGGAAACTTTAATGAAAAAACGGCAAAAATATATACCGATTGTAGCTTGCTTACCTCTGACAAAAAAAACATGTGTAGAAGTAAATCGTGTTTTTGATTTTTTTAGCGACAACTTTAAAACTGGCAGCTATAAACATTTAGCTGTATCTCCTTTCAACATGCGTCGCACATTTACACAACTTATAAATAAAGAAATAGCAAATGCCAAAGCAAAAAAGCCTGCGTATATTATTTTAAAAATGAATAATTTGGTTGACAGAAAAATGATTAACCATTTATACAAAGCATCGCAAGCAGGAGTTAAAATAACTTTAATTGTTAGAGGAATTTGCTCCTTGGTTTGTGGTGTTAGGGATATAAGTGAAAACATTACCGGAGTTAGTATTGTAGATAAGTTTTTAGAACACATGCGTATTTTTGTTTTTGCCAATGGTGGCGATGAAAAATATTTTATTTCTTCGGCAGATTGGATGACCAGAAACCTTGACCATCGTTGTGAGGTAGCTGTAGAAGTGAGCGACAAAAAAGTGCAAAGTATTTTAAAGAATATTTTGAAAATACAATTATCGGGCAATACTAAAGCCCGAATTTTAGATCAGCATTTAACAAACACATATAAAAAGCCTGCCGCCCACGAACGTAAAGTGCGTGCACAGGATGAAGTATATAATTATTTATTAAAGGAAACAGGTGTTGAAAGTCCTGTGAAGAAAACGAAACTAACACCTGTTAAACTATGATTTTCGCTGCTATTGATATAGGCTCTAATGCCGTACGTCTTTTATTGAGCCATGTGTATGAAACAAAAACAAAAACGTTTTTTGAGAAAGAAGAATTGATACGCATGCCTGTGCGCTTGGGCGAAGACACATTTTTGCGTGGAGAAATAAGCAAAGCGAAAGCTGATAAATTAGTTGCTGCCATGCGCGGGTTTAAAGAACTAATGAAAGTTTTTGATATTGTTGCGTATAAGGCTTGTGCAACATCTGCCATGCGCGATGCTAAAAACGGGCAAGAAATTATTGAGCGTGTAAAAAAAGAGGCGGATGTAATTATTGAGATTATTGATGGAAAAACAGAAGCTGCCACTATTTTTTCTAACCATGCCGAAGAGTTTTTAGACCCCATGAAATCTTACTTATATATTGATGTGGGTGGTGGAAGTGTGGAACTTACTTTAATTTCGGATAGAAAAACTATTGCGCAAAAATCCTTTAATGTTGGGACGTTACGCATGTTGTTTGATAAAATAGATAAAGATGAATGGGATGACTATAAACAATGGATTAAGAAAAACACACAAGGCATAAAACCTTTACATGCTATAGGCTCGGGAGGAAACATAAACAAACTGTATAAAATGATTGGCAAAAAAGATAGCAAGAGTTTAAGCTACGAAAGAATAAAAGCCATGCATGATATGCTTAACTCATATACATATGAAGAGCGCGTTACTATTTTGGGTTTAAAACCTGATAGAGCTGATGTAATTATACCGGCCAGTAAAATATTTTTAACAGCCATGAAACATGCTGATATAGAAAAAGTATATGTACCGCAAATAGGACTTTCGGATGGCATTATACATTTATTGTATGAGGAGTATAAAAAGAAAAACTACTTTTAATACTTGGATCAAACTACAAATACACTTGAGTTGCAGAACCTTTCAATTGGCCATGCAAATAGTCCGTTGATTGAAAATATTTCGTTACAAATACAAGCTCCTTGTTTGGTAGGGTTAATTGGCAATAATGGTTGCGGAAAAACGACCCTGTTAAAAACCATTGCGGGTTTACAAAAAAAAATAACGGGAGCTATTTTTTATAAAGAGCAAGAAGTAACCACGCTTACCAATAAAGAACTTTCTAAAATTATAACTTTTGGTTTTGCGTTTAACAGCAGCACGTTTCCTATTAGCGTGTATGAGCTTGTAAGCATGGGGCGTTACCCCTATATAAATAATATGGCAACACTTAGTGAGGCAGACCATGTAATTATTTTGGGAGCAATAAATGCGCTTGGCATACAACACTTACAAGATAAATTAATAACAGCTATAAGTGAAGGAGAGCGGCAAAAAGCTTATATAGCAAAAGCTTTAGCGCAGCAAACACCTGTTTTGTTGTTGGATGAACCAACCGCTTTTTTAGATTATACATCGAAAAAACAATTCTTTAAAACTATAAAGGAGAATGTTGTTATCCAAAATTTAATCGCCATTGTATCATCGCACGATATAGATTTTTTAAGCAGAAATGCCGATTATCTTATTATGACACAAGATGATAAAAAAGTAGTGTTTGACAAAACAGACGCTATTATACACAGTCATTATTATAGTACGCATTTTAATTACTAAAGCAAATTAAGGCTTTTTAGTAGCGCTGGAGTGCGCGCATTTTTTTCTAAAAAGTAAGCGGTTAAGCCTGCCTTTCTTGCCCCCTCTATATGCTGAATAGAATCGTCTACAAAAATGGTTTCTTCTAATTTTAAGCTGCTATCATTAAGCACATGTAGGAAACAGGCAGTATCGGGTTTTCTGATATGTATTCGACACGAGTAATAAACTTTCTCAAATAAGTTTTCAAACTCTTTTACCGAGCAGGTTTTTTCAACCAGTTTTTCAAATTCAGTTATATGTGTTTCGTTCGTGTTGCTCAGTAAAAAAACTTTGTAATTTTTTTTGAGTTCTTTAATCATCAGGTAATTTTCCACGGGGAAACCAATCAGCATAGCGTTCCAGGCATTCCTTATGTCATCGTTGCTTAGATTTTCTATCCCCGATAGTTTCTTTAATTCTTCAAAAAAAACAGTTTCGCTAATTTTTCCTGTTTCAAAATCATTAAATAAGGTAGTTTGCGCTGCTTGCGAGTAAATCGCTCTAAAGTTTGTACAACCCAATTTAATAAAAGCCTGTTCGGTACGTTGGTAATCAATGTCTAACAAAACCCCACCGAAATCAAGTATAATGTTTTTAACTACCATAATTGTTTAAGCTAATTCAACATCAACGCTAAAATTTTGAGGATTTTTTGGTGTAATGGTTTTGTAAAAATCCATAACAAGTTTCATGTCAGCTTTAAAGTCTCCGGTAGGGTAAATTATTTTATCTATGCCACACGTGCGTTTTTTATAATCTACAAAACCTAAAGCAATAGGCACTTTTGCTTTAAGCGCTATGTAATAAAAACCGGTTTTCCATTTTTCCATTTTAGCGCGTGTGCCCTCGGGTGTAACCAATAAAAGGAGTTCGTCTCGGGTGGTAAATAGATCGGCAATGGCATCTACACTTCCTCTTTTTTCACCTGTTTTAATAGCTGTTCTATCAATGGGTAAAGCACCTAAAGCATTCATAATTCGTTTAAAAGGAAACCGTATCCACTCTTTTTTAATGGTGAAACGGGTTCTTAATTTCATAACTTGTAATGCACCCATGCCATACACAAAATCCCAGTTACTGGTATGTGGGGCGCCAACAATTACGCATTTTTTTATGGTGCTTGGCAGGTAGCTTACTATTTCCCATTTACCTAATTTAAAAAGTAGTTTAAACATAGTTTTAGTTTACTGTTTTTATACGGAGAATTTATAACCTACCCCACGTACAGATTGTATGTATTTTGGCTCGCGTTGGTTTTTTTCAAAAATTTTACGAAAATTTAAAATGTAATTATCAATAGTGCGCGAAGAAGGGTTTTCGGTTGGTGACCAAAGTTTTTCTAAAATCTCGTCGCGAGATATAATCAGATTTTTTTTACTGATTAAAAGATTTAGCAATTGCCACTCTCGTTGCGATAGCGATGTAATGGTTTCGGTTTTTGTTTTTATATAGAGCGATGAAAAATTAATTTCAAATTCATCAAACGTGAAAACAGTTGTAGTAGCAACATCATATCTTTTCAATAAATTTTTTACCCGTAAAATCAGTTCTTCTAAATTAAAAGGCTTGGTTAAGTAATCGTCGGCCAGTTTTAAGCCGGTAATTCTGCTGTTGCCATCGGCGCGTGCCGTTAAAAACAAAACGGGCAAATCGGGTTGTAATTTTTTTAGCTGACTACAAGCTTCAAAACCATCTACCTGTGGCATCATTACGTCTAACAAGGCTAAATGAAAATTTTGCTGTTTAGCCGCTTGTATAGCATCAGCTCCGTTATTGCAGGCAGTTACCTGATACCCTTCTAACTCTAAATTAAGTTTTATGGTATCTTGTAAATGCTCTTCGTCTTCGGCTAACAATATTTTTTTCATCCACCTAAAAGTTAAGAATTAATTGGGCTGTTTGCGCAACGGCTTCTAAATTAAGTGTGTGCCCAACGCCCGGTATAATTTGTAATACAGAATTAGGAATGGCTTTGTGGACTTCTTCTGCTAAGTGTACAGACAATAGTAAATCTTTTTCGCCATGAATAATGAGGGTTGGAGTGGTAATGTTTTTTAGCATTGGTCGGTAATCGGGACGCTCTTTGGTGGCACGCATTAGTTTAAATAAAGACGTACTATCGATATTGGAATCGGCACGTGTTTGTTTCAGTAAATCAATTGGAATAAGCGGGTTTTTAAAATAATTTTCGCCCAGTACGCTGGGCAGCATAACATCGAGCATAAGCGGGTAGCCACCTATTTGTAGGGCGTTCCACCAGGCGGTTTCAATAGCATTATAATAGGGGGTTTTGTGCGCAAAAGTGCTCATTAAAATTAGCTTGCTTAATTTTTGCGGATAAAGCAAAGCAAAATGCTGTGCTACTAAACTGCCGTATGATAAACCCGCGATGATGGGCTTTTCAATTTTTAAGCTATCTAAAAGCTCTTTTATATCTTGGGCATGTTGGTCGAAGGTGCGCCACTCGGCTTCTTTAGATGATTGCCCTTGAAAAACAAAATCTACCAGAATAATTTTATGGGTTTCTTTAAAATGAGGCAGCATAAAAAACCAAGCAAGAGTTGATTGAGACAAGCCATTTAAAAACACAATTGTTTTTAAGCTTTGGGTGTTGCCTGTTACTTCGTAATATAAACTAAGATTATCGGTGGTTTTAAAAAGCATGGCTTTGTTTTTGCCGAAATTACTAAAAAAGCCTCAAAACTTGTTTATGGTACTGCACTGCGTAGTACATTTTAAAAAAGCACAATAATTTTATTATATCATACAAAAACAAATATTAAAAAAGCATAAAAAGTATTGGTACCAGGCAAATTGCCTATATTTGTGTAATGCGTTTCAGGCTATTTGTTTTTATACTGTTTATTGCTTTTAAAAGTTTTGCCACTCACAATCGCGCGGGTTATATTAGTTATACTTGGGCAGGAGGCTATACGTACACTTTTAGAATTTACACCTATACTAACCCTTTAAGTGTTGGGGCAGACAGGTGTGAAGAAACCCTTATGTTTACTAACATAAATGGTACCGGGCAAAATGTTAATATTAATTGCGAACGGGTAAATAATAATTCTGCAGGAGATCTTATTGGGCAGAGTTTAGCAAATTGCCCCCAAAATCCTACATTTCCCGGACAAGGCGAAGGCTTATTATTGGTAGCGCCTTATGGAAACTACGGAGGTGTTAAGGTAAATATTTATGAAGGTACTTATGTTTTTAACGGGCCAGGCACCTATGTTTTTGGTATGGTTGACCCTAATTTAGATGCAAATGTAAATAATGTAGGCGGCGGAAATTCGCAAAATGTTGCCTTTGCTTTAATAGATACGTTGCGTATTGGCAATTACACAGGAAGTAACAGCACTCCTTTAGTATCTAACCCACCTATTGATAATGTTTGTTACCATCAGCAATTTTGTTATAATCCGGGTATGACAGACCCTAATAATGATAGCCTTGCCTACTCATTAATTGCTTTTACTACCGGAGATACTACCGGACACTTTTATAATGCCAATGGCTCTTCTATTCCTCCGCAGATTACAGTAGATAAATATGGTAACCTATGCTGGAGTGCTCCTTGGGATAATCAAGCAACAGGGGAGTACGATATTGATGTGCTTATACGGGAGTACAGGCGAATTGGCAACACGGTTTTTGAAGTTGGGTCTATGATTTTTGCTGTGCAACTATATGTAGTACAGGATTGTCTTCCCCCAACGCTTTCTTTAGTGGCATCGCCCATTAATGAGTGTGTTGAAGCGGGCAACAGCTTACAGCCCCCTATTGTAGCTACGGCTACTGCCAGCAGCTCTAATGGCGAATTATATCTCTCTGCTTCAGGTTTAGGACTTACTGCCACCAATATTGGCACTGATGCTACATTTCCGTCAAGCAATGGTGTTTCTTCTGTTACAAGTACTCTACATTGGACACCGTCTTGCCAGGCTGTTAGTTTAAGCCCTTATTATTTTACTATAGAGGCACATGATAGTAACACTCCACTTGCAAATACTACTTTTACTACTGTTACGGTAAAAGTGGTTTCGCCGTCAGTAAAAAATTTAGCTGCTACGGTTGTGGGCAATAACGTTCAACTAACCTGGCTTCCACCTTTAAACTGTTCAAGCAATATAAGCAGTAGTAATAATCCTATAGCCGAGTATTTGATATACCGAATAGATAATTGTGGGTCTTATTCGCCGGGCAACTGTCAAACAGGTGTTCCGGCAAATTCGGGTTTTCAGCAAATTGGTACTTGTACAGCAAGCCCTTATTATGATACCAATAATGGGCAGGGGCTTCCGCCGGGCAACAGCTACTCATATATAGTTATAGCTAAATTTGCCGATGGCTCTTTAAGTATGGCTCCAGCATATAACAGCGGTATGTGTGTAACCCTGCATTTTGGCGTACCTATTATTACTAACGTAAGTGTTGATACTACAGATACACAAGCCGGAAGTATTTTTGTAAGATGGCAAAAACCTGTTGTAGGTGGTGTAAACTTTGATACTACAAAAGCGGGCAATGGGGGGCCATATTATTTTTCGGTACAAAGGGCAGATGCCGCAGGCACATATACAAACACGATACATAGCACGAGCCCTAAAACCTATTTTTCGCAATTAACCAGTTTGTTAGACACAACTTTTATAGACACACTAATAGATACTCAAGACCAACAATATAAATATAAAATATATTTTTATGCTGCCGGAAGCGATAAGGGAAGTAGTGCGCCGGCAAGTTCAATATTTGCTACAGGTGTAGGGCACGATAAAAAAGCCATACTTAGCTGGACCTCGCAAACACCGTGGAAAGACACTTTGTATTATATTTTTAAGCAACATTATGGCGATAGTGGCTATAGCCTAATTGACAGCACACACCAAACAACAT
>JABDDQ010000031.1 GCA_013287545.1 Bacteroidota bacterium
AAATTACATTTGCAGTAAACCATAAACAAATGAAATCTATTTTTAAAATAACATTATCCGTAGGGTTGGTTGCTGTGATAGCATCATGTGGAGGAAAAAAAGTTGAAGCTGAAAATTTAGTTGCCCCACAAGGCACACGTTACTTTGATATTAGTAAAACAGGAATGAATGCCTTTGTTCTAATCCCAGATTCTTCTGTTGGCATTCTTGATACCGTAATGCAGTCAAGTGGAGAGTATCAAATAAAAATTGGTAAAGATTTTCAAATATCGGTTATTGAATCTGCAGGAGATGTTAATCAAAGAAAAGCTGATATTGCAAGCGATGACGTAAATAAACTTAAAAAGTATATAGTTGACGATGCCACTACTTTAATGTGGGAATCTGGTATTGGAGATTTATCTGAGTTTCATTTCTATCATATTGCTAAACTTGGTAATCGTGTTTATGTGTTTGAAGACATTAAAGGAGAACCTTTCTCTCAGCAAGCCACTCAAAAAATGTTAGATGTTTGCAAACAAGCTAAAGAGAAGAAAGTAGCCGAGAAACAATCATAAAAAAATTAAAACCATTTAAAAACAAAAAACCTCGATAATAAGTATCGAGGTTTTTTGTTTTAGTTTATTTGGCTACGGTTTAGTATTCTAACCCCCCAATAGCATCGCTTATTAATTGAGGATTAACTTCAGGTGGCACACATAATACTGGTATTTTACTATGGTTAGTGAGCTGGTGTATATAGTTACCTAATACTATACTTGAGAACTCGGCCTCTTGGTCTGTCATAGCTATAATTAAATCTGCTTTTATTTTTTTAGCGTACGCTAATGTCGTTTTAGATCGGTTCTCTGTAAATTGTATATTGCTTGTACAACTTACATTTTTCTTATCGGCCAATTTTTTTATTTGTCCCATAATAGTCTCCATTTTGTACTTATAGTTTTCATCGCCTTTGCTGCCTGCATGAAGAACACCTAAAATATGTAAATGCGCTCCGAATTTATCTGCCATAAAAATGGCTGAATCTACTTTTTGACGAGAATGATGAGACGAATCAAGCGGAACTAAAATGTTTTGAAACCCTAATTTATCGGCAGCAGTTTGTACCGTCATAACAGGAATTTCTGATTTAGTTAACACACGATAAGCATTACTTCCTAAAAAGAAACCATTTTCAGAATCTTTCCCATGTGTTCCCATTACAACAAGAGTTGATTTTGTTTCATCGGCCATGCTAACAATCTCTGATGTAATATTTCCTGTAGTAACATATGTACTCACTTTAATGCCATATCTCTTTTTAATATCAGCAGCAATTTTTTCAAGCTTCTCAGCTAAAAAACTTGTTATTACAGAAACGTCTTTCAGTTTAACTGCCGGCATTATTATATCCAGTAAATCGTTTTTATTTTGAACATGCACTAATACAAGTTCCCCTTTTGTAAACTGAGCCATAAAAGCAGCATATTTCACCGCATTTAAAGATGTTTTAGAGAAATCTACCGGAATAAGAATTTTGCTTGTTTTTATTTTATTCATGGGTTGTTATTTTAGTTTATTATTAAACATTATAAATGTAAACTCTATTACTTTGTAAGAAAGGGTGTTAACATAATTTATGGTTTTATACCTTTAAATTATCTCAGCAATTTAATGTAACCTTTCTTTACAATAGGCTCTTGACTTATGTAAGGAATTGCACTTACCTGATATACGTATGTCTCTATATTTTGTGGTGTACCTCTATAAGTTCCATCCCAACCAACTTTTATATCATTGCTTTCAAAAACAAGTTCGCCCCAGCGGTTATATATTTTAAAATACTGCAAACTCTTAATGCCCCATCCGGCTACATATACTATATCGTTAGTTCCATCTCCGTTTGGTGTAAAGGCTGTTGGCACATCTATAGATGATAAAGGCTCTACCGTTATACTAAAAGTAGAGTGCGCTGAAAAACATCCTCTAATATCTGCTATGGTTTCTATATACTGGGCATCTACCGTTCCACTAAATACAGGCGTAGGACAATTGGTACAGCTTAAATTAGTAGTAGGACTCCATGTATAAGTGTAACCTGCATTTACCTGACTACCGGGCAACGTATATGTTTGACCTATAACAATTGTGTGAACATCCTCTACGGTATCCGGAGGCTGTATTACATAAACTACAACATTCTTTACACTATCCTTACATCCATTAATATCACTTGCCATAAGCGTGTATGTTGCTGTTAAACTTGGTGAAGTTGTAGGATTTGCAATAATAGAAGAACTTAAACCCACTCCGGTTTGTGCCGTCCAACTATATGTATTAGCGGCACTTGCATTAAGTTGTGCAATTTTTCCTTGACAAATGGTATCGCCTGTTGCCGTTACGGTAAATGATGGATAAATAATCATTTTTTTAATAAGCGTATCCACACAACCAGCAACATTATCTTTTATATAAAGCTCTACACTGTAAGTGCCAGCGGCAGTATATGTGTGTGCAGGCGAAAGAGTGGTAGTGTTAATAGCACTTCCGTCGCCATAATTCCAACCATAGGTACTTGCCCCTGTAGAACTATTTAAAAAAGTATCTCTAACTCCTATACAATGTGCCGTATCAATTGCCAACTCAGGAACATTGTTACGATTAAATGCCGCAATAACTTGCCTGATACTAATTTGATGAGGGATACTTTGCGCACAAGTTGAGTCTTTACTCCAATAAATTAATTGAACATTAGTAGTTCCGTTAGCATTTGGCGGGTGAACATTATAAACATGTGATATAGGCGATTTAGCAATAGTATCCTTTCCATCTCCAAAATCCCAATGCCAAGTATCCACATCGCTTGTATCTTTTATAGTAAAGGTTATGCTTTGTCCTTTACAAATAGTATCCGGGCTTACTGAAAAATCGGCAATCGGACCATTAACCTTAATTGTTTTAGTAATAGAATCTTTACAACCGTTAGTGGTAGTTTCAGTTAATGTAACCGTATAAGTGCCGGGTAAAGAACAAAGTAATCCAACGCTATCTAAATTATTATTAATGGGTGTACCATTATGTAAATTCCAGTTACGCGATGCAAATATATTTACTACCGAGCTATCTGTAAAATGCGCCTGATATGGGTAGCATAAATTAGAATTATTAAATGCAGGAGATGTTATATACACCTGCGGTATATTTTGCACATTAATAGGTTGAGCGTAAGATTTTATATCTGTACACCCTACAGCATCCATTACACTAAGTGTTACTGTGTAATTGCCCGACGTAGTATAAGAATGGGAGGTAGTAGTAGTTGGTGGTGTCGGTCCAAGTGTGGTCCCATCACCATAGCTCCATGTCATGTTTGGATAAGAGTTTGAACTGGCAAAATTTATAGCACTACCGGCACAAATAGCTATATTGCTCGTAGGATGGAATACGGCGCTTGGTCTTGAAATAGAGATAGCTTTTTTTGTAGAATCGATACAACCTAACGTATCAGTAGCAAATAATGTAACAGTAAGACTTGTTACACTTGTGTTTGAAACACTATATGTATGTGTTGGGTTTTGCTGGGTTGATGTACTTCCATCACCAAAATGCCAAACATAACCTGTTGAGTTAGAAATAGAGGTATCAGACGTTGATGTATTTGTAAAAGTAAGTGTACTGTTTGCACACATAACCGGATTAATACTAAATGATGCCGTTGCAGAAAAAGCTCTAATTATTTTTTTTACCGTATCGGCACAACCATTAATGTCTTTTACAATTAGTGTTACGGTATCTCTGCCCGAAGAACTAAATGTATGAGAAATGACTGCATTTGCTGTTATATCAGTATGCGTACCATCACCCCAAAGCCATATATAACCATTATTTCCATACACATTAACGCCTTGAGAAGTAGTAGCATCAAAATTATGAGGTGTTTTAGAACATAATAAAGCATCATAGGTAAAATTAGCTTTGATATCTCTTACATGAACTTTGATAGTATCTGCAGAAGGCCTACAACTATTCCCTGTATTAAAAGCTGTGAGAATTACATTATAATCTCCGGTTGCTGTATATGTGTGTGATATACTGGTAGCAGTTGTACTTGGCACTACGTTTCCATCGCCAAAGTCCCATGTCCAGTTTGTAGCATCACTTATATTTCCTGTAAAATTAAATACATGAGATGAGTCACAATCCATAGCTACACTAAATTTTGCCAACGGACCATTTACCGTTATTTGTTGTGCTGCAGTTGAGTCGCAACAACCTCTAAAACAAGCTACCATACTAATGTTTTGAGACCCTGTAGCATGTGTAAATGGAGACGATACAGTTGAGGCATCAGAACAAGAAGATATATAATAACCTCCATCGCCATAATAGTGCCATGTATCAATAGAGTCTGCTGGAGTTGTAGATGTGTTTGTAAGTTGAACATTATCTCCAATACAAATGGGTGATGCCGGTGATACACTAAAACTTGCCACAGGTTTTTTACCAACTTCTATTTCAATAGCGTACGAAGTATCTGGGCAGCCATTTTGTGTTTGTATAACCAATTTAGGATAATAAATTCCCACGGCAGTATATGTATGTACGGTAGTTGCCGGAGCAGAACTTAATGTAGTAGAAGTTCCATCACCAAAAATATATTTCCAAGAAGTAATAGGGTTTCTTGGCCCTGTTCTACTTGAATCAGAGAAAGTTACTGTAAGCGGCGCGCAACCCTCATATTTATCAGGCATAAAACGGGCTGTAGGTAAAAATATGGTATCAATTAAAATAAAAGATTTATGAGATTTACAACCTTGTGCAGTTGTAATCCATAAACTGATAGAATCCATTATATCTAATTTATTTATAGTATACCTATTAGTATCTAAATGTGTTAAGGTAAAAGTTGGGCTTGGACTTGTTAGTGTATATGATGTTGGTGTAACACTATATTGCGTGTAATTTTCATAATAAGACCACTGATAAGTAGTACCACTAACGGGTGTAGAAGAATTTACCACATTTACCGTTCCCGGTAACTTACAAAACATATAAGCAGGTGTAACACTAAAATTAGCAACCGGCTGTTGAACATATACCGTATGGGTTGCATTAGAAGAGCAAGCTCCATTGGTTACTGTTAATTTCACTTGATACGTGCCTGATGCAGTATATGTATGTACACCTGTAGAGCCCGTAGTTCCATCACCATAATTCCATGTTTGAGTCCCCGCTGAGCTTCCGGTTGAACTATATACTGCATTTAAACAAACTGTATCATTAGCTGTAAGTACAGCTGTTGGATTTTGTATAGTAACATTTGTTGTGGCAGTATTAGAGCAATTGTTAGCATCAGTAACTGTAACACTTGTAGGATAAACACCTAATGCTGTATAGGTTTGCGCGGGCGGAGTAGCTAAATTTGATGAAGAACCTCCGCTAAAAGTCCACGAATAAGTTAGTGCCGAACCTACCGGTGAATGGCTTATACTACCACTACTGGTAAACGTTACTGTTAATGGCGGTGTACAGGCTGATGCAGGATTAGGGTTGGTAACTAAAGAAACAGTTGGTTTTTGCGAAACAATTACCAAATCATTAATAGTAAATGAAGAATCGCAATGGTTAGAGTCGGTAATTTTTATGTTAACATTAAACTCTCCCCCTACGCTATAAGTATACGTTTGAGTAGCTGAGTTTGTTAAACTAAATCCTCCATCACCAAAATCCCATTGCCATTGTGATATAGTAGCCCCACCCCCACTGGTAGAGTGATCTTGAAAATTTACTGCCAATGGTATACAGCCTTTAGAAGGCGAGGTTACCGTAAAACTGGGCGATGGTTTACCAAAAACAGTTATAGTTACACTTTGTGTACTAACCCCGGTAGCAGTGTAAGTAACCACATAAGTACCTTTAGTAGCAAAAGTATGCGTTGGATTTTGTAAAGATGCCGTTGTTCCATCACCAAAATTCCAAAGTGGATTTGTACCTCCGGGCGTGTAAGTAAAAGTTACACCAACCAGCGGGGCACAACCTGTAAGCGTGCTTGTGCTAATTTGACTGAAAGCAGTAAAACTCAATAAAAAAATAAATAAAGCGGGAAATAAGCAATAGCGTTTTATCATAAATAAATTTTACCTAAACAGATACCAAACAAATTTATTTTATTTTCTTTGAACAAGAAATTTTTAATACATTTATTTTTAATTATATATCAATTATATGTCTATATCAAGTTGTAAGTACTATATCACACTATTTTTCTGTATAGGAAGTTTTTCTGTATTTTCTCAAGTTAAAAAATCGGGCGCAGCAGCTCCAAAACAAGCCAATCAAAAAAACACACATAACGCAAGTGTTCAACGTGCCGCATCTACGGCTCCTATAAAATGTTTAAACAAAAAATTGTCTTTAGCCATACACATCGTAACAGATAGTTTAAATCACCCTAATATAAGCCAAGCGCAAATAAACACAGCATTAGCAACTTTAAATACAGATTTCGCACCAATTTGTTTAAGTTTTTTTATCTGTAAGCAAGATACTATCTATAATTACAAATATTATCAATTTAATCAAATACAAGAAACGCCTGAAGTACATAATTTATACGAAGTACAGAACATGATAAACGTATATATTGTTGGCAGTATAGTACCGGCACCGGAAGCCGGGTTTGCTGGAAAAACAGGAAATTTTATGGTGTTAACGCATGGATGTGTTACAGATGGTAAATGTTGGTCGCACGAAATGGGGCACTTTTTTTCTTTAGCGCATACTTTTGAAACTGCTAATGGAGTAGAACTTGTAAACGAAAGTAATTGCATTGCCGCTGGAGATTCTATTTGCGATACACCAGCCGACATTAACCCTGCGCCAGTAAATAGTAACTGCCAATGGACGGGCACTAATCACGATGCTACTGGATATTATGCACCTATTATAGGTAACATAATGTCTTACCATCCCGCAGTTTGTAAAACACCTTTTACAGTAGGGCAATTAAATAAAATGCTTAATTGGTATCTTTCTTATAGAAATTATTTGTATTAGAAATTAACTCGCTATATTTTTATTCCAATAATAAGTATATCGTCAATCTGAGAACCGGCGCCTCTCCATTCTTCAAAAGCATTATCAAGTTTCTGACTTTGTGTCGCCATATCATCATCACAGATTTCTGTTAATAACGCTTTTAATCTTTTTGTAGTAAATTTCTTTTTATCTCCGTCTCTAAACTGATCAGCATATCCATCTGAAAAAATATAAAATAAATCTCCTTTTTGCAGGTCCATTTCGGTATCCGAATACATCAAATTCATTAAACCATAATGTCCGCCTATTGGATAACCCTGCCCTTTTGTATCAGCTAAAACTTTATCACGAATAAAATACAAAGGTCTGGCTGCACCTGCAAAAGTCAATTTAGACTTCTTTTTATCTATACAGCAAATAGACATATCCATGCCATCGCGTGTAGAGCTATCGCTATCATTTTGCTTTAGTACTTCTATAATACTATTATTAAGCTCTTGCAGTATTTTTGAAGGCACATATACTTTCTTTCCGCTTACTATTTCTTTAAGCAGTGTTGATGCAATTAATGACATAAATGCCCCAGGAACACCATGTCCAGTGCAATCAATAGCAGCAACAAGATAATAGTCTTCTGTTTCGGTAAACCAATAAAAATCTCCACTCACAATATCCTTAGGTTTATATAAGATAAAAGCCTCTGGAAACACTTTTAATATAGATTCTTTAGAGGGCAAAATAGCCTCCTGAATTCTTTTTGCATAGTTTATACTATCTGTTATATCTTTATTTTTTTCCTCTAATTCCGATTTTATATGTTCAACAACTTCTTTTTCTTTTTTTAATAAAAAAGTTTTTTCATCAACCATTTTTTCTAATAAAACTCTTGCTTTTATTAAGGCTCTGGTGCGCCAAATAATAATAAAATAAACCAAAGCAACTAAAAACAACGTTGCTAAAATATAGAACCATGCTTTTTTCCAAATAGGTAAATCAATTTCAAATTTAATTTCAACAGGTGTAGTATTCCATATACCATCATTATTACAGGCAAGTAACTGAAAAGTATAAGCTCCTTCGGCAATTTTAGGAAATTCAACGTACCTATTATATGTATATCTCCATATAGTATCTAACCCAAGCATACGGTATTTGTAATTTACCTTAGTTGGGTCAACTAAAGAAACTCCAATAAAATCGATACGGGCCGAATACTCTTTATAGGGTAATGAGATGTTTTCGACTGTAGTATAAAAATGGTCGTTTAGGTTTACACCTAAAATAGTGGTACGTGGTTCATGTGTATTAATTTTATTGTTTTCACAGTCATAATTAACGACACCTGTAGTGGTACCAAACCACATATTTTTTTTCTCATCTTTAAAGCAAGCATTTAAATTGTTTTCCTGAAAAAGAAGTCCATCTGCCTTGGTAACTTTTTTAAATAATTTTTGCCCATCTGCTTTTTTACTTAACCCGTTTTTATGCCCAATCCAAATAGTGTTATTAGCATCTGCCATTACAAAATAACAGAAATTAGAAAGTAAACCATCGTCTGTTTTGTACCGTTTAAAATCACTACCATCATAACAAACTACCCCATCTCCCTCTGTTGCAATCCAAATTAAACCTGTGTTATCTTCGGTCACTGAGTTTATATAATTATCAGGAATGTTTTTTAAAACAGTAAATTCATCATTTTTTATATAATACGGTACACTTCCATGTGAAGATAACCATAAGCGGCTTTTACCATCTAAATAAATTTGCTGGACATTATTATGCATTAATCCTTCTAATGTAGTTATTAAAGTAATTTTATTTTTTATTGGATTATAAAAGTAAAGTCCATCAGTAGTTCCAATAGAAATGTTACCTGCTTTTGTTTTAACAATACTGTTTACAGTAAGCGATTTTAGGTTATTTTTTTTAGAAAAATTTTCGAACTTATTAGTAGCCGAATTATAAATAAAAACCCCGTTTTCTGAAGTGCCTATCCAAATGTTACCCAAGCTATCCTGCATTAGGGCATTCACTTGATCATTTACAAAACCATTACTGGCATTAAATTGAATATTTTTATTTTGAGATTTTAAGTTTACTAAAAGTAACCCCTTATCATTCCCAGTCCAAATATTCCCTGTTTTACTATCCGTCAAAATTGACTTTACATTAGTTTGTGGAACAAAGTAGTTGAATTTATTTATAGGCATTTCTATTAATCCACCACCCGATGTGCCAAACCACATATTATCCTCAAAATCCTGAAAAATAGATTGTATATATTCATTACTTAATCCATTTGCTTTATTTATGTATAATACATTGCTAATATTTAAATAATCAAACGAAATTTTTCGCAAACCCTCTCCAAGTAAACCCACCCATAAATTTTTTGATTTATCTACAAATAACGTAGAAATGTTCATGGAAGCAGAACCTAAATCCTCTACAATTTGAGAGTAGGCATAATAACAGCTTCCCGCTTTTAGTATTTTAAAAACACCTTCGCCCGGAACAGCTGCCCAAAAAGCATTTCTTAAAGAATCGCAGGGAACAAGGCAGGTGATTTTTTTTCCTTCAAACCCATTAATGCTACATACCGGGGTTATTTCTTTTTGTCCATCGGTTTTAAAAAGAAAAAGTCCTTCATCCGTTGCAGCTAATAATTGATTATCTAAATCAAAACAAATAGCATTAAAATTTTCAGTAGCCGTTGCAGCTATTTGTTTGAATTTTAAAGTACTGTCAATTTTATATAAGCCTTTTTGCTGTGCTGCTACCCAAATATTTTTCAATTTATCTTCGGCAAAAGCATTAACCTTTGTTTCTATTTTTTCAGAACCTTTTACTTTATAAAAAGTGTTTCCGCTTAAATAAGAAACCCCGTTTTGAAAATGCCCAATCCAGGTTACGTTTCTCGAATCGGTAAAATGCGTGTTGATGAAATTTTCAGCAAGATTGTCTTTTTTGGTATATGTTTTAAATTCATTTCCATCAAATTTACAGAAACCATCTCCGGTAGATAGATAGAGGAAACCTTTACTTGATTGAGACACACAATAAACGTATGATTGAGCTAAACCATCTTCATCGGTATACGTTTTAAAATTAAAGGTTTGTGCATGCAGAAAATTGCACATCAAAAAAACAAATACTAAAAATAAAATTTTCTTTTTCTGCATTCTCGTTTTGTCAATTATCAACCTTTACGCCTATTTTAAATTTATATTTAGGCACCCCTCCAATAGGAGTTGCATAAAAGGGCATCAGCTCACCATATTGATTTGTTATATAAACAACTACATTATTGTTTTTAGAATCTTGCTGTTTTACAAACTGAATATCTAAAGAAGTGTTTAATTCTTCAGCAGTTATCTTATGTGTATTTTCCAACCACACTGCGTTGCCTGATGATTTAGTTATTTCTCCTTTTTTTGCTACCGACACCACTCGCAAAATTCCATCATCATCAAAATCAAACACACTTATTTTTACAGCCGTTATACCTGCAGCAACAAAAGGATATAGGTGTGAAATAGAACCTTTAGTATCCGCCATCCTAAAAGAATATTCGTACGTAAAAGCATTACCGCCTTCAATCGCCTTGTTTTCATTTGGAAGCGATGATAAAAACATTTTATATAAGTTTCCGTCATCACCATCCATTCCCTCAATAATTAGTTTAAAAACATACCCATCAGGCTGTAACTCTCCTTCAACCGGATTAAAGGGACCTAAAGTGTACCATTTATCATCATAAGCCGCATCATCTCCAAAGGTTTTCGAGCTTAACTGAATACCACTTTTAAAATTACCTGTAGGCGTTTGTTTTTTAGCATCGGGATTAGATGCAGCACCTTTTCCACCATATACCGAAAACCTTGTTTTACTATTAAACACATCATGAACCTCATCATACTTGCCACCAATATCAGGGTCAAATACACGGATATATATTGGGTTTTTCTCGGTTTGTGGAACTACAAAAAAATATATTTGTACAAAATCATCATCTCCCCAATCTTTTTGCGAGTTTTTACTAAACGTACATAAAAAGGGGATTTTCTCATCAGCCGAAGGGAAAGGTTGCGCTTGTAAATTACTACAACACACTTCAAGCAAGAAAATAGCGAGCGTAATTATTTTTTTCATTTAGAGTTTTTTACCAATAATATTTGAACACGACGATTTGAAATTACTACATTTTTTCCAGCTTCGTATTCTATCGGCATATTTTTCCCTAAAACATTTACATCTATCCTACTTGCTCTTATTCCTTTCGAAGTAAAAAAACCTTGAATAGCAGCCCCTCTTTTTTTAGATAGCGTACGATTAACATCTTCTTCTTTACCTCTATCACTGGCTGCCAAAATAATCAATTCTAATTTATCATTTCGTTTAAGTGCCCCTGCTAATGAATCCAAATACTTGTACGCCGTTTTATTTAATTCGGCGCTGTTTAAATCAAAAAAGACATTTTTTTTACGTAATCCTGCAAAAGCACTTAAATCAATAGAAATAATCTCGTCGTCAAGTATCGTTCCTTTCATAGATTTTTGTTGGTTTGCCATAACAGTATCTCCGTAAAAACTAACCACGGCCGCATCTTTAAACCCTTTTGCTTTTGCTTTTTTGTATTCAGGAATTGCATCGGATACTTTTTTCGCATAACCCGAAGTGTACGAATAACCATCTTTTTCTTTATACTGCTTTACATTTTCTAAGTTTTTAAAAATTTTTGCGTCAACAGGAATATTGTTTTTCGAAGTCCCCAAATGGATTCTATAATTAACACTATCTATTTTTGCTGCTTGTTTAGATACTGTTGAGTTTAGTTTTACACGAGGTAAGCCGGGTTTGTGTTTTGTAATCCATAAACTGTCTTTCACCAAAACAGTTTTATAGGTGCAAAATTTTTCTAACTCCCCTGTTGAATCGTTTTTAGCAATAGCACCAAGCTTTAACACATACTCTCCATCAGCTTTATAAATATGTTTTGCAGATGTTCCTACAGAAAATTTTCCATCACCAAAAAACCAGTAAAACTCTTTAATAGTGTGTTTTGCTATTGCCAAATTTTTGGTGTTTATAGTGAACATTTTTCCTCGTGCAAGAGTATCAGGGCAATCAATGTAAAACTGTTTAGGGTCTTCTACTTCAAAATCATAACTCAACTCGTTATAAAATAAATTACCCGAAGCCTTTTCTATAATGTTTAACTGAACAGAATAAGTTCCTATTGTTTTAAAGCAATGTTTCACTTCCATACCGCGTTTTCTTGTCCCATCACCAAAGTCCCATTCGTAAATCATGCCCAGTGTATCGGCAGTCATTTGAGTTGCTTCTTCAAAAAAAGTATAGCAATAGGTTCTTCTTTTTTGAGGGGTACAATTCTTAAAATCAGGATACTTATTTTTGAAATAAAATATATTGTCTCCGTTTACGGTATCTCTGTTAGAAGAGAAATAACCTATTCTTTCTGTTGAATCTACCCAAATTCCAAAATCGTCAAAAGAACTATTAATAGGCAAATCTAAAATTTGAATCTGACTATGAGTTGGGGTTTTTAAATTAAACGAATATATATCTAATCCACCAAACCCATTTTTTTTCGTAGTTGAGAAATACAGTATATTATTTACTGAAACGAAAGGGAAAACTTCGTTGCCTTTTCCGTTTATATTAGGCCCATAGTTTCGTGGTACTGTCCACGCCCCATTTTCAAATTTTGAGTAATACAAATCCATGCCACCATATCCTCCTGTTATATCTGATGAAAAAATAAGTGTACCATTACTCATTAAAGCAGGGTGACAATAAGAATAATTTTCATTGCAAAATGGCAGAACTTTAGGTTCACTCCAACCATTATCTGTTTTATACGAAACAAAAATACTAAGCGGTTTTTTGTTTTTACCCTTAGCTCTTTTTGCATCATTTCTGCTTATAAATAACTGCTTGCCATCCTTGCTTATACAAATTGGGCCATCGCTATATTTGGTGTTTATTTTTGTAAGCGGTTTTGCTTTTTTAAAATTTACCGAATCTATTTTCTCAGCATCAAATACATCTATTAATTCTCGATTATTTTCTACGGAATAATATTTAACCCCAATATCATTTTCGCGACCGGATGAAAAAAACAACTTTGTACCAAACATAAACGGGCTGAAATCAGACCGTTGAGAATTGATGCTTAAATTATGAATGGCATACCGAACAGAATCTTCATTTTGCGCTATCAACGAAGGATATAATCCTAAAACAAATAACACCCATATAAAAAACTTGTACCATTTCATATATTAAAAATAGCGTGGGCTTTGCGTGTTTATTTTGTATCCAAATTCGTACTTCAACATAATTTCGTGAGAGCCTCTTACATAGGTCGCCAGTTTAGATGTTGTTAAATCATATGAGTATCCAAAACTAAATTGTTTACTCACATTAACCGTAGCCAAAAAAACCATGGCATCATTTGTGCGATAAGAGTAACCAATGCCTACCATTTTAAAATAAACAATAGCGTTTAAATCAACCTCAACAGGGGAATCTTTAATATATTTTACCAATACAAAAGGCTTAAGTTTTACATTCTCTGATAAATCAAAAAGATAACCTGCGGTAAGAAATGCAGATTTATATACTGTGCTTGACGTTCCTATTGAAATTAAATCGGGCGAAGAAATTCCTGCATAAAATTTTTGCGCTTTATAATATATGCCAAAACCCGTTTGAGGCACATTTTGCTGACTATACTGTCCTGTAAAAACTTGGTCGCCTGGCGTGGTAGTTTGAATTGCATTCCAATTATTTCTTATAAAATCCACGCCTACTTGCAATCCAAAGGATAAGCTGCTTTTTTTAAAAAATAACCTGTAAGCGTATATCGCATTTATTTTATTTTGGGTTGTAATTCCATAACGGTCGTTCGTAAATGTTATACCAATATTTACTTTTTTATTTTTTAAAGGCGTGTGTAAACTAAACGTGCTGGTTTTTGGTGCTCCATCAAACCCAACCCACTGATTTCTATTAACAGCAGTAGCACTAAGCATTTCGTTACTACCGGCATAGGCAGGATTTATTAATAAACCATTAAACATATATTGACTATACAAATTATCGTGCTGCGCATATAAACTTAGCGTACCACAAAACAATATAGCCATGAATAAAAGTTTCTTCATTTTCTTTTTAAAACTACATAACCCTTAATCGCATCTTTATTTGGAATTTCTAAAGTAAAAAAGTAGGTGTCATCACTCAAATCTTCACCTGACATATTTTTTCCGTTCCAGTTATTTTTATAATCACCGCTATCATACACCAAATTTCCCCAACGGTTAAATACGTTTATTTTTACATTAGTATATTCTTCAAGCCCTACTACTTCAAAGTTGTCATTTACACCATCTCCGTTAGGAGAAAAACCATTTGGCACTACTAAGTTTTTTACAACAACAATAACTTCATCGTAAGAGGCAGGACAGGCTCCATTTGAAATTGTCCATTGTAAAACAGTTTCTCCGTTTGGTAAATTGTTTACTTGCGTGTTTGCTTGTGTGCTATTTATAATACTTCCACTACCTGTTATAATTGACCAAACACCCGTTCCAACTAAAGGAATGTTACCATTCATTATTAAGGAAGAATTATATAGTGTCGTATCTAAGCCTGCATTAGCTATAGTTGGCATAGCATCTACACTAACGCTAATAGTGTTTGTTGCCAAACATCCACCCGCTGAAATACTTAATGTGTACACACCTGCATTAATAACAGCAGCATTATTAATTATAGGGTTTTGAGAAGAAGCTGTATATCCGTTTGGCCCGCTCCATATATAAACAGTTGGTACTGGGCTATTGTTAGCAAATAAATTTAATGTTTGCCCTACACAAACTGCATTAACGGTTGGTGTTACAACAGGTAACGAGTTTACACTTACCGTACTTGTTGCAACATTTTCACACCCATGTATATCTGTACCAGTTACGGTATAAATTGTTGTTACGGTTGGTGAAGGACTAATAGTAGGATTTACAGCCGCCGTGCTCCATGTATATGTATTTGCACCGGCAGCAACTAAAGTTGCTGTTCCCGCTGCACATATAGTTGCAGAATTTACACTAACAATTGGCAAAGCATTTACGGTTACGGTTGATGTAGCAGAATTTTCACAAGCATTTATATCGGTACCTGTTACAGTATAAGTAGTTGTTATAGTTGGCGAAGTACTAATAGTAGCAGTTGTAGCATTAGTACTCCATGTATATGTATTTGCCCCGTTTGCGGTTAAAATTGCCGAACCTCCTATACATATTGCAACTGAGTTTACTTGAACCACAGGCAACGGATTTGTTGTTACGGTTGATGTAGCTGAGTTTTTGCACGCATGCACATCTGTTCCTGTTACAGTATAAGTAGTTGTCACTGTTGGCGAAGGAGTAATAGTAGCAGTTGTAGCGCCGGTATTCCATGTGTAAGTGCTTGCACCACTTGCTGTTAAAGTTGTAACGCTTCCTGCACATATAGTTGCTGAACTCACACTAATAGTTGGTAAATGACTTACTGTTACTGTTGATGTAGCCGAGTTTTTACACGAATGTACATCCATGCCGGTTACAGTATAAGTAGTTACTACTGTGGGCGAAGGACTAATAGTCGCAACAGTGGCACCCGTGTTCCAAGTGTAAGTGCTTGCACCACTTGCTGTTAAAGTCGCTATACTTCCTATACATATGGTAGGTGAGTTTACACTAATACTTGGTAAAGAGTTTACAGTTACTGTAGCTATTTTAACTGATGGACATCCTCCCGATGATCCTGTTACAGTGTAAGTGGTGGTAGCGGTTGGTGAGGTTGTAATGCTGGCACTTGTTACACCCGTACTCCAAGTATAGGTGCTTGCGCCACTTGCTGTTAAAGTTGCAACACTTCCTACACATATTGTGGGTGAATTTACACTAATACTTGGTAAAGAATTTACGGTTACTGTGGCTGTTTTAACCGATGAGCATCCTCCAGATGATCCTGTTACAGTATAAGTTGTGGTAATAGTTGGTGAGGGTGTAATGCTGGCACTTGTTACACCTGTATTCCATGTATACGTTGTTGCACCGCTTGCTGTCAATGTTGTAGTGTTTCCTGCACAAATGGTTGCGCTGTTTATGGTCAGTGTTGATATATTACCGATTGTTACTGTTGATGTAGAAGTACTTTGACAATTATTTACATCTGTACCGGTAACAGTATAAATAGTTGTAACCGTTGGTGATGGTGTAATGCTACTGCTTATCGCACCTGTATTCCATGTATAAGTGCTTGCACCACCGGCAGTTAATGTTGTAGTACTGGCAGCACAAATTGTAGCACTGTTTACAGTAATAATTGGTAATTGATTAACCGTTACTGTGGCTGTTTTAGCCGAAGAACATCCTCCCGATGCCCCGGTTACAGTATAAGTGGTAGTGGTAGTTGGCGAGGGTGTAATGCTGGCACTTATTGCACTTGTATTCCATGTATAAGTGCTTGCACCACTGGCAGTTAAAGTGGCTACACTTCCCGCACAAATAGTTGGTGAGTTCACACTTACAGTCGGTGTTGCATTTACTGTTACCGTTGTAGAAATTTTTGAAGAACAACCTAAAGATGTCGCGTTTACCGTATAAATAGTATTGGTTGATAAAGTATGTGTAGTTACCGTGCTACCTGTTGTAGTACTTAAACCCGATGCAGGGCTCCACGTATATGTTGTGGCACCGCTGGCAGTTAATGTAGCTGAGCTCCCTACACACACAGAAGGCGAATTTATTGTAAGTGTTGGTGTGGGTTTTATTGTTACGGTTGATGTGGCTGTTGCCGTACAACTTCCTTTTGTACCGGTAACTGTATATATACTTAAAGCTGTTGGTGTTGCCACTACCGATGCTCCGGTTGTTGCGTTTAAATCTGTTGCGGGCGACCAACTATAGGTGGTTGTTGGAGGGCCAGTTGCCGTTAAGGTTGCTGAGTTTCCGGCGCAAATTGCACGGCTATTTACACTTATAGTCATTGATCCTATACTAAATGTATATGTGCCGGTAACAGTAGGACAGCTATCTGTCACAGGCGGCGTAAAGTTGTAGGTAACCGTATAAGAACCTACCGAAAGCAACGAGGGATCAACATAAGCTTTACCATTATGATAATCAGTTAAAGCAACTGTAGCGCTGGCAGGGGCAATACTATATAAAGCGGTACCAATATCTGTATTAGCCGACACAGAATCTGTAAAAGATGGGTTTGGTAATATTAAGCCAAACGAATTTGTATGAGATAAACTATCTCCTGTCCAGCAATCTTGTAGTTGAACAGTTGTTATGGCAAGAGGTAGACCTTGATAAGAAAATGTATAATGATGTTGCTTGCTTGGATCATCCAAAACATCAAAAATACCCCAATCATGATTAGTAAGAAAATTTTGCCCATAGCCTATAGAATTGGGGCAGCCACCAGCCATAGGGCCTAAACAATAGTTGTTTACTGCTCCTTCATAAAAATATTCGCTACCGTTAGCCGGTAAAAATCCATCACTACTGATATATTGGGTTAAAATACAAGGCGAAACAATATTATTACTATTATCTGCCTCAATATAAAAAGGGATAGAACCGCAGGTTATATTGTTTGAAACATTATTTTTTGAAGTATCGTATACATTAAATGTAACTGGGCCACTTGGACAATAAGCAGGTATAGCTGTAGTACTTAACCCGTTACCTTGTTTTATTTTTTTTGACACCGCAATTTGTTTTTTATGATACTGAGTTATTGTTTGCGCATTTACAGCATGTACCATACAGGCAAAAACAACCACTGCCTTTAATAAGCATAATATATAAGCCTGTTTTGACAAAAAAATTACATTATTATAATTATAATAGCCACTGCTATAAATATAGTTAAAACAGATGAATCTTACAATAGAAATAGATGAAAGCACTTATTTTGAATATAGAATATGATTTTAAAAAGATAGGGCTGTCTATCTTAAGGCCTAAAGGAGGTTTAACGGTTGTTTTATAATTTACACTAAGTAGGTAAATTTGAAGCAGTGTTAAACATGCTTCCACAAAAAAAACAATAACTATATTTAGCCTTTCTAAAATTAAATATGGAAATTATTAAAGAAGATAAAGTGCTTATTATTGGTGCGGGCGGGCAAATTGGTGTTGAACTTTTAGAAGAACTTAATAAGCTATACGGCTCATCAAATGTTGTTGCAGCCGATATAAAACAATCGAACGCTTTTTCAAATAACGCATTTGAGGTTTTAGATGTGTTAAATAAAGACCAGCTTTTAGATGTGGTAAAAAAAAACAGTATAAAGCAGATATATTTATTAGCTGCTCTATTATCTGCCACGGCCGAAAAAAACCCATTATATGGCTGGCAACTTAATATGCAAGGTTTATTTAATGTATTGGATTTAGCTAAAGAAAAGCAAATTGAAAAAGTATACTGGCCAAGCTCAATAGCGGCTTTTGGAACAACCACCCCAAAACAAAACACCCCACAATATACTGTAATGGAACCTACAACGGTTTATGGCATTAGTAAACAAGCGGGAGAACGTTGGTGCGAATATTATTTTTTAAAATATGGGGTAGATGTGCGTAGCCTGCGTTATCCGGGGCTTATTAGTTATAAATCTGCACCAGGAGGTGGTACCACCGATTATGCCGTCCACATTTTCCACGAAGCACTAAAAACAAAAACCTACGAGTGCTTTCTATCAGAAGAAACTACCCTACCCATGATGTATATGCCGGATGCTATACAAGCCACTATACAAATAATGCATGCTCCGGCAAACGACATAAAAATACGCGGAGCGTATAATATTGCAGGCATTAGCTTCAATCCCAAGCAAATAGCTCAAGAAATAAAAAAACATATTCCCGATTTTACAATTACTTATAAGCCTGATTTTAGACAAGAAATTGCTGATACTTGGCCTCAAAGTATAAATGATATCGAGGCGCGCCAACATTGGAAATGGAATAATAAGTATGATTTACCAACCATGGTAAACTCTATGCTAAGTAATTTAAAGTGAAAAAAGTGAAACCTTTTTTATACTAAATACGTATACATACGATAATTGGAGCGAAGCTGTTTTCTTATCTATAAAAAACTGACTTATATCTAAAAGTTTTTAAGTATGAAAAAAAATATGTATATATTTGATAAAAGTTTGTTAATGAAACTAAAATTTAAGTTAATCTTTTCATTTTTTGTGTTAAGCTATGGTTACGCACAACCACAGTCATTTGAACTAGATCCATCTAATGGGAAAGATTCTATTAATATCATTGATTTTCAGGGCTTAAAACAAGGTCGTTGGATTATTTTTGGAAGAACCAAACCAAATACTTGCTACCAACTGACTGCTAAAGTAGAAGAAGGGAAATATGCCGACAATAAAAAGAACGGCATTTGGAAAGAGTATTTTTGCAACGGAAACACTAAAAATAAAATTACATTTCAAAATGGCAGACCTGACGGTTATGCTATTATGTACCACGAAAACGGTAAAGTATCAGAAGAAGGAACCTGGAAAACCAATAAATGGGTAGGTAACTACAAGTTATATTATGATAACGGTCAGGTACAGCAGGAATTTACATTTAATACAGGTGGAAAAAGAGAAGGAGCTCAAAAATACTATTATGAAGACGGAACTCCGCAAATAGAAGGTAACTGGCAGGCAGGTAAAGAAAGTGGTGCTGTTACAGAATACTACCCAAACGGAGACGTGAAAAAAGTAGTAAACTACAATAACGGAGATGCTGATGTTGCCACTATTAAAACATTTGAACCTAAAAAACCAATTAAAGAAGTTCCACCTGAAAAAGTAGATAATAGTAAGAAAGTAACGGCAGATGTTAAAACAGAAACTTTACAAGACCCTAAGGCTAAGATACCTACTGTATTAAACGGACAAAACGTATTGTACAATAAAAATCGCCAAAAAACTAAAGATGGTATTTTTAAAGATAACCGTTTTATGGATGGAAAAAACTACAAGTATAGCGACGATGGAATTTTATTACGTATAGAAATATATAAAAATGGGGCGTATGTTGGAGATGCACAAATAGACGAATAACCCTATTTTAGAGCAATTTAATCCCCTGTTTTCAATGAAAACAGGGGATTTTTATTTGTATCAGAATCTCTAATAAAGCATTATCTTTATGGGCTTAAAATTTTTAGGTTACTAATGGGCAAAAAATATAACGAATACAAGCAACTAAATCTTTCGCAAATAGGAAAAGATATTTTAAAGCAGTGGGAAGAAAACAAAACTTTTGAAAAATCGGTTTCTGAACGTGAAGGAAAAACACCTTTTGTTTTTTATGAAGGGCCTCCAAGTGCTAACGGCATGCCAGGCATACACCACGTAATGGCACGTAGCATTAAAGATATTTTTTGTCGTTTTAAAACTATGCAAGGCTTTCAGGTTAAACGTAAAGCCGGGTGGGATACACATGGTTTACCAATAGAATTAGGCGTAGAAAAAGCATTAGGAATTACGAAAGAAGATATAGGTAAAAAAATTACCGTTGAACAATACAACCTTGAGTGCCGCAAAGATGTAATGAAATATACGGATAAGTGGGAGGCCATTACAAGTCAAATGGGTTACTGGGTTGATATGAATGACCCTTACATTACTTACGATAACCGTTACATTGAAAGCGTTTGGTGGCTGTTGAATAATTTGTACGAAAAAAACTTATTATATAAAGGCTTTACTATTCAGCCTTACTCTCCTGCCGCGGGTACAGGTTTATCATCACACGAATTAAACCAACCGGGTTGTTACAGAGATGTAAAAGACAGAACTGCTACAGTGATGTTTAAAGCAAGTAATAACACCGAGTTTAAAATTGAAAGTTTAAAAAGCATCAAAGAAACTATTTGTTTTTTAGCTTGGACAACTACTCCTTGGACCCTTCCTTCTAACACAGCATTAGCTGTTGGCAAAGACATTGATTATGTTTTAGTAAAATCTTTTAATCCGTTTTCGCACGAAAGTATCCATGTAATTCTTGCAAAAGATTTAGTAGGGAAATATTTTTCGGAAAAAAGTGCCGAGTTAAAATTAGAAGATTATAAAGCAGGAGATAAAGCCATCCCATTTAAAATTCTATCTGAATTTAAAGGAAGCGATTTAGCTGGTGTAAAATATGAGCAACTCCTACACTTCTCTAAACCAACTGATGGCGGCGATGCATTTAGAGTTATTATTGGTGATTTTGTTACCACAACCGATGGTACAGGTATAGTACATATAGCTCCTTCATTTGGCACAGATGACTTTAGAGTAGCAAAACAAAACAACATTGGCTCATTAACCTTGGTTGATAAACGCGGTAAGTTTTTACCTGAAGTACAAGACGGTGTATTTTTATACGGCGAAGAGTTTGTAAAAGAGGCTTACTTAAATGATGATGAAAAGAAAGTTGAGTTTGAACGCCAAAAGAAAATTTTAGAAGCCAACCATAAAATAAAAGACCTTAAAGTTTACTTAAGTGTTGATGAACGCATTGTTTTAAAATTACAGGAAGAAGGTAAGCTCTTTAAAAAAGAAACCTACGAGCACAGTTACCCTCATTGCTGGCGTACTGATAAGCCTGTTTTATATTATCCGCTTGATAGTTGGTTTATTAAAACCACCGCTTTAAAAGAGCGTATGATAGAGCTGAACAAAACCATTAACTGGAAACCTGAATCTACAGGTACAGGGCGTTTTGGAAGTTGGTTAGAAAATTTAAATGATTGGAATTTATCTCGTTCACGTTTTTGGGGTATCCCAATTCCTATATGGACAAGTGAAGACAGAACCGAGCAAACCGTTATCAATTCTGCCGAAGAATTAAAAAAGCAAATTGATAATGCCGTTGCAAAAGGTTTTATGGATAAAAACCCATTAGCAGCTTTTAAACCGGGAGATAATTCTACTGAAAACTATGCAACTTTTGATTTGCATAAACCTTATGCTGATACTATTGTATTGGAGAAAAACGGAAAAAAATTATTTCGCGAACCTGATTTAATTGATGTTTGGTTTGATAGTGGTGCTATGCCTTATGCACAATTGCATTATCCGTTTGAGAATAAAGATTTAATAGACAATAAAAAATACTATCCTGCCGATTTTATTGCAGAAGGTGTTGACCAAACACGCGGGTGGTTTTTTACCCTACACGCAATAGCAACTATGTGTTTCGATTCGGTTGCCTATAAAAATGTGGTAAGTAACGGCTTGGTACTTGACAAAAATGGCAATAAAATGAGCAAGCGCTTGGGTAACGCCGTTGACCCATTTGAAACCATTGAGAAATTTGGAGCAGATGCCACACGCTGGTACATGATAACCAATGCAGCCCCATGGGATAATTTAAAATTTGATACCGAAGGAATTGGTGAGGTACAGCGTAAATTTTTTGGAACACTTTACAACACTTACTCATTCTTTGTGCTATATGCCAATGTAGATGGGTTTACATATAGTGAAGCCGAAATTCCAGCCAACAAAAGACCGGAAATTGACCAATGGATTTTATCTGAATTAAATTCGTTGATAAAAAATGTAGATGAAGCTTATAGCAACTACGAGCCACACCGTGCAGGTAGGTTTATAGAATATTTTGTTGATGAGCATTTAAGTAACTGGTATGTTCGTTTATGTCGTCGTCGTTTTTGGAAAGGCGATTACAGTGAAGATAAAATTGCAGCTTACCAAACATTGTATCGTTGTTTAGAAGTTATAGCACAATTATCTGCTCCTATTGCACCGTTTTTTACTGATAGATTATTTAATGATTTAAACAGCATTACCAATCGTCAAAAAGCTGAATCCATCCACTTGAGTGATTTCCCTAAAGTAGATGAAAAATTAATTGATAAAGAGTTAGAAGAAAGAATGGAACTGGCACAAAAAATTTCTTCTATGGTTCTTTCTATCCGTAAAAAAGAGAATTTAAAAGTTCGTCAACCTTTAAATAAAATACAAATTCCGGTGTTGGATGAGCATTTTCAAAAACAAGTACATGCTGTACAAGATTTAATTTTAGCTGAAGTAAACGTAAAAGAAATTGAGTTTGTAAACGAAAGTCATACACAAATTGTAAAAAACCTAAAACTTAATTTTAAAACATTAGGTAAAAAATGCGGCAAACATATGAAAACCGTGCAATCTTTTGCCGTAGATCATACTCAAGAAATTATATCAGGAATTGAGAAAACCAGCAAATTTGATATAAAAATTGAAGGAGAAACTATTACCCTGGAGCCTGAAGATGTTGAGATTATACCCGTTGATATACCAGGCTGGAAGGTGGCTAACAGCGGTCCTGTAACAGTAGCTCTTGATATAACACTTACCGAGCCTTTAAAACAGGAGGGCATAGCACGCGAAATCGTTAATCGTATCCAAAACATACGTAAAGACAAGGGTTTTGAGGTTACGGACAAGATAAATATTAAGGTTCTGCAAAATGATGCCCTTAATGATGCTATAAAAAATAATTTAAACTATATTTGCTCTGAAACTTTAACAAGTAGCCTTCAGTTGGTTGAGCAATTAGAACAACAAACAAGTATGTTTATTGAAGTGGATGAAAAACTGAACACTTATATAAGCGTAGAAAAATTAAATTAAAGATTACCATGGCTAAGAAAAACGACAAAAAAGCAAAATCTGCTGTAAAGTCAATTAAAAAAGCTGGCAAGCCTGCAGCTAAAAAAGTAGTTAAAAAAACTGCTCCTAAAAAAGCAACAAAACCTGTTGCTAAAAAAGTTGCTAAACCTGCTAAAGCAAGCAAGCCTGCTAAACCTACCCCTAAAGCAAAACAAAAACCGCAAGCCAAAAAGGTGCCAGCGGCTAAACCTAATAAAAACAAACCTGTTGAAGTGAAAAAGACTGCAAAAAAAGAAGTGAAGAAGATTGTTTCTAAAAAAGAAGAAGAAACCAAGCTTAAAAAGAAACCCGCTGCTGCACCCGTTAAAAAAGAGAAACCAGTTTCTAAAAAAGCAGGTAAAAAGAAATCTAAAAAATCGGATGATGCTGATTTAGACGGAGAGGAATTGGATGTTGATGCAGGTCTTTTAGAAATAGATCCTGAAGCAATAACTGATGATGATGATGATATTGAAGAAGTAATTGTTGAAGAAAAAGAAAAAGAGAAAAAAGGTAAAGGAAGAAGAAGATCAAGAGGTGGTAGAATTGGAATGAAAAAGCAGTACGATTCGGAAGAATTTGTACGCAAACAAGTTATTAAAATTGACTTAACTAAAGCCCTAATTAAAAAACCTAAAAAAGAAGAGCCAAAACCTTTTATTAACAATAAAGATACTCGTACACGTTACAACGATAAAGAACTTACCGAGTTTAAAGAAATTATTGTTGCTAAATTAAACGAAGCTAAAACAGATTACGATTTATTGAAACAGACTTTAACTAATACAGATAATCACGGTACAGATGATACATCGCCAACCTTTAAATTATTAGAAGACGGTAGTGACATTTTATCTAAAGAA
>JABDDQ010000032.1 GCA_013287545.1 Bacteroidota bacterium
TTTATGAAGGCTTTACAAATAATAATAATTGTTTAAAATTATTTATCTCCATGTTGCTTGGTATGCTCTTTAGTCGCTTCACTTGAATGAGCTGTAGCTTCTTTAGCATGTCCTTGTGCTGTTTGAGAATGGTGCGCAGCTTTCTCATGGTGGAAACATTAATGTGTTTTCTAATTATGCCGATCATTATTTTATTGTACTGCAAAAAAAATGAACCTACTACTTACACATGCCTATTTTTTGGAAGAAGATGAGAAGGAAAAACTCATCATGAAACCCTATGTGCCTTTGGGTATCCTATATATATCTGCCTATTTAGAAGAGCACGCTATTGAACATGCTATATTTGATACTACCTTTTCTTCTTTTGATGCATTAAAAAAACAAATAGAAACCAGTAAGCCCGATTTAATAGCCATTTATGTAAACTTAATGACACGTATAAACGTGTTGAAATTAATTAAGTGGATTCGTACAACAGAAGCGTTATGTAATACCAAAATTATTTTAGGAGGTCCGGAAGTAAAACATCATGCAGAAGATTTGCTGCACTATGGTGCCGCTATAATTGTAAGTGGAGAAGCTGAGCAAACTATGTTGGAAATTTGCAATTATTATAAACAACACGGGCAATTACCTGTAACCGTTGACGGAACTATTTATATGGATGCCGAAGGAAAGGTAATTGCAAATGCCGAAAGAAAACTTTTAAAAGATATGAACCAGCTTCCGCCACCTAACCGGAAGAAAATAAACCTACAAAATTATTTAAACGCCTGGAAAACGGCGCATGGATATAGCACTGTATCAATAAGTACTATGCGTGGTTGCCCTTATACTTGTAAATGGTGCAGCAGGGCGGTGTATGGCGGCACGTACCGAAGAAGAAGTCCGCAACTTGTGGCCGAAGAAATAAAACAAATTAAAGAAGCCTACAACCCCGATAGGATTTGGTTTGTAGATGATGTGTTTACTATAAACCATAAATGGTTACGAGAATTTGCCGCCGCTATAAAAGAAAAACAAATTATAATTCCGTATGAAATAATTACCCGAGCCGATAGAATGGATGAGGAAGTTATCAGGCTTTTAAAAGAAAGTGGCTGCTACCGCGTTTGGATTGGGGCAGAAAGCGGTTCGCAAAAAATTATAGATGCCATGGACAGGCGTGTTGAAGTAACCAAGGTAAGAGAAATGATTTTACTCGCTAAAAAATATGGCATAGAAGCGGGTACATTTATTATGTTGGGTTACCCCGGTGAAACCACTGCCGATATAAAAGAAACTATTAATCATTTAAAACTTTCATCGCCCGATTATTATACGGTAACCATTGCCTACCCTATAAAAGGAACCGCTTTACACGAAGAAGTGAAAGATAAAATACTAACTAATACAAATTGGGAAATACATACTGATAGAGATGTTGATTTTAAACGGAACTATTCGAAGCGATTTTATGAGTATGCCGTAAGGTGGGTTTATAATGAGGTAGAATTGCACAAACAAGGCAGTAGCCTAAGAAAAATAAAGCTAATGGCAAAGTCTATCGTATCAAGATGGATGATGATGTATGAGCAAATTATGTACGTAGAATAGCTTAATTTATTACTTTGGGCTGAAACTACTAAGTAAAACCTTTGTAAATGAATAATTTGCGAGGTTTTTTTAATTTTACCGCGCGGTACAATAAGGTTGTTTCTTGGAGACTAAATGGAATATATACTAAATAATGTGAATTTTTTAAAATCACATAACATATAATGACAAAAACGTTAGACATTTAGAGTCGAAAGAAACACAGATTTTTAAGCAATGGGAGTTAAGCGGAATGCGATTTTTTTAGGCATATTTTTGACCCTCTTGTTTTATCATGCGGTTGCCCGACCAAAGCCAGCTGCTTTTTTGATAACAGCAGATAGTGTACTTTTTGCAAAAAGAGATTCGGAAAAAGTTATTCCGCAAATTGATTTAAAAGATGTATTTAAAAAACTTTTTGCTTTAAGTACTCGTTTAATTCCAAAATTGTCTCGTGGAAATGGCGTAGTTGTTCATCCATTAGTGTATCCTGTATTACATGAAGATAGTGTAGTAAAAAATCCGGATAGAGTACTCTTTGCTCCTTTTCCTGCTATTGGTTATACGTTACAAACCGGTATAACGGCAATTTTAGCTATGAATTTGTCATTCTATACGAGTAAAAACGATGGTACTAACCTTTCCTCCATAGCCTTAAATCCTGCCGCGTCTCTTAGTTATCCGCAATTTTTAGTGCCCTTAATTTTTAATGTTTGGTCGAAAGAGAATAAGTTTAATTTCACAGGAGATTTTCGCTATTACAAATATCCCACTTATACCTATGGTTTGGGTGGGCATTCTTCGTTATCGGATGCTGATTTGGTAAACTATTCATATATACGCATTTACCAAACAACATTAAAGCAAATTGCCGCTTCTAAATTCTATGCAGGCGTTGGGTACAATTTAGATTACCATTTTGATATAAAAGATGAAGGTGCCGGCAAAGATTTTGAGGCATATAATGGCAGTGCAACAAAAACTGTATCATCGGGCTTATCGTTAAACATGCAATATGATAGTAGGAAAAATATAAACTATCCTGAGGATGCTACTTATGCTAATGCTTCTTACCGTTACAACTCTACTCTTTTGGGAAGCAACCAAAATTGGGAATCGTTGTATTTAGAATTCAAGAAATTTATTAATCTCTCTAAAACTTCACATAACGTGTTGGCTTTTTGGAGTTTTAATTGGTTTACTTTTGGCGGTAAACCACCTTATTTTGATTTACCAAGCACAGGATGGGATTCGTATTCTAACTCAGGTCGTGGATATATACAAGGAAGGTTAAGAGGACCAAGTATGTTGTACCTTGAAACAGAGTATAGGTTTGGCATTACCAAAAATGGATTATTAGGAGGAGTTGTTTTTGTTAACGCGCAAAGTGTTTCGGAGTGGGGAAGTGGAAAATTTGAAACCGTTTTACCTGGTACAGGGGTAGGACTTAGAATGAAGATAAATAAATTTTCAGGTGCAAATCTGGCAATTGATTATGGATTTGGCACACAAGGTTCAAGAGGTTTATTTTTTAATATTTGCGAAATTTTTTAAAAAAAGACATAACAAGCAAGGGGAATTTATTTATTGCGAAACTTTTAAAATCGCTTTCCACTCAACTAATTTTGCTTGATAGGTTTTTGAAGCATTGGCTCCGCTTGGCGAGGGTAGAACAAAAAAATCATGTTCCGCAAATAACCCAACGTGTTTATTGTATAGTTTCTCTGCTTCCTTGCTGGCAAAAAACACATATTTAATATTGGGATGTGACTTATAAAACTCTTTAAAATTATTTGGAATTGCATTTTTAATTTTCGAATCGGCACTCCCTTCTCTTTCGCAATGACTTAAAACATCCCATAGGGCAATTTTATTATTTTTAAGAAGAGAAATTCTATCTGCATAATTATCTGTAAAAGGCTGATTGAAAATATCGAATATTAGTTTCCAAAACTGATTGCCTTTGTGCCCATAATATTGGTTTAATTCTATAGATCGTTCTCCGGGCATGGTTCCCAAAATCAGCATCTTACTATTTTTGCTCTCTATAGGCGCAAAAGCGGTTTTCACTTGAAAACAATTTATATCTCAATTATATTAAGATGCTTTTTCGACAAAAACGGCTGTACCATAAGCCAAAACTTCGGTAAGCCCGCTCATCACCTCGTTAGCATCGTAACGCATATTTATAATAGCATTACAACCCATTTCTTGCCCATGTTTTATCATTAATTGTAAAGCTTCTTCACGCGTTTTTTCACACAATTCAGTATAAATAGCACTTTTACCGCCAAATATGGTCATAAAACTTCCTGCCAGATTGCCTACTACACTTCTCGACCGAACGGTAATTCCGCGTACTAAACCTAATTGTTTTGTAATTTTGTATCCTTCTAAAGAAGTACTTGTTGTAATTAACATGGGTTATAAAATTTATAGTTTTGTGTTATAAAGGTATAAATTTTATAGAGCGTGGTAATAATTACGCTTCTTTTATTGAACTATAATTAAATTGAAAAATGACAGCAAGACAATTTATAATAAAAAAAATCTATCCGTTTTTACAAAAGCGGTTAAAAACAGAAACAACAAGTGTAATACTAAACAATGATAAAAATGTACAACCCATTGTTTCTTTTTACCAGTTAAAAGCCACTTCAATTAAAGGAGAAGAAATAAATTTTGTAACCTTTAAAAACAAAAAAGTGCTTTTAGTAAACACCGCATCTGACTGTGGTTTTACACCTCAGTTTACAGAGTTGCAAAAACTGCACGAACTATACGGGCAACAAGTAATTATATTGGGTTTTCCGGCAAATGATTTTAAAGAACAAGAAAAAAGTGCTGATGCGGAAATTGCAACTTTTTGTCAGGCTAATTATGGTGTTACGTTTACTATGATGAAAAAAAGTGTTGTGGTAAAAAACAACAATCAAAATGCGGTTTATAATTGGCTTACCAATTCATCTTTGAATGGGTGGAACGGTCAGCAACCTGTTTGGAATTTTAGTAAGTACTTAGTTAACGAACAAGGCGTACTTACAAATTATTTTGGCCCATCAATAAACCCTATGAGCGAAGAAATTATAAAAGCCTAATACGAACATTTACTTTTCTGTTTCGTTATAATAAAAGCTAAGGGCACCAGATGGACATTGTTTAATTTGATCTACAATACGTTTTGTGCTTGCTCCTTCCGGTTTAATCCACGGTTTTTCCATGGGGTTGAAAACTTCTCGTAAGCCGGTAACTTCTTTCCAACACATGGTAGAGTGTATACACATACTGGGTTTCCAAACTATAGTAATTTCACCGTTGGTATATTTTTTAGTGATATCTTTCATATTGCTAACGTTGTTATGTTTATTTGGTTTGATAAGGTTTTGTGTATAGGGCATTTATTGGCAATTTCCATAAGCCTTTCTTTTTTTTCTTCATCTAAATTTCCGATAAAATGAATTTTACGGGTAATGTTAGAGATATTTTTTTCTTCATCTCGTTCAAATGAAACATCTACTTCAATTTTTTCTACGGCCCATCCTTTTCTGTTGGCATACATCCGTAAAGTAATAGAGGTGCATGCCGCCAAAGATGCTGCCAGCAGTTCACCCGGAGAAAACCCTGTGCCTTTACCGCCATTAGTTGTAGGCTCATCTGCAATAAGTTTGTTATTGCCTGCAGCAATTTCTGTTTTATAGGGTTCTTTATTTATTACTGCGCTAACATTTACCATCTTGATTTTTTTGAAACGTGTATAAAATTAAAATCTTATTTTTAATTTTCCCCTTGCTTAACAGTATAAATAATGCTAAGAGAAAAAACGACCCAAAACAACAAATAAAAGCAGGTTTTGTTGTTTTTAACGTAAAAACCCGATTAATTGCTTAAAAAGTTTCTCAATTAAAAAAAAAACTTAAATTTGCAGCCCAATTGTCCGATGGTGTAACTGGCAACACGACTGATTTTGGTTCAGTAGAGTCCAGGTTCGAGCCCTGGTCGGACAACAACTAATGAATAGAAACACTTGTAAATCAAATATTTACAGGTGTTTTTTGTTTTTAGGGGACGGCACAGGGGACGGTTTAAAGTAGGTTGTGAGTATAAAATGCGTGTAAACTTAATTTATCGTTTTACAACGTATTTACCAGTATAAATATACAATTTTAAATGCAGTTTTAGCGGGGTTTTACACTTATTTTGTGTAAATTAAGGTGTGTTCCGTTTTTTCAAATTCAAGACGAGCTTGAAAGGCAGTAATCAAATCGTTCTCAAAGGAATTCCCCTCGAATGTGAAAAGAGTGATAAGCAAACAACGATCCAAATAACTAATTTGATTATTATATGAATAACGCCAAATCTCTTTTGGATTATTAAGGTTGTTTAATATGAATTGAAGATATGCTGATGAATTGAGTGTTTCAATTTTTGAGTTGTCAGTGATAAATTCTATAATTCGAGGTGTATAGTTTTTGTTTTCAATTATAGTTTTATAAAATTTCTCATTAAGAATACTTTTATAAAGCTCTTCTCTAATACCTTTGAAGTAAAGATGATTGTATAATATTAAGGCTTTTTCGAATCTAGTATAATCAGTTAATTTAATTTCAAATTGGTGGCTCGATAATTTGGAATGACTTATTTTTTCATATTTTTCAATTGCGTGGTTTAGAATAACTGTTCTAGTAGTAAGAATCAAATATTTATTTGGTGTGTTTTTTACTCTATCAACAAAAGAAGTAAGTTGAGTTTCAGTTTTTTGAGCATTAACTATTTCAAAATAATTCGCACCCAAAAAATCATCAAAATAAAAAATTTGTTTCTCGTCGTCATTTTTAGAAATAACATTTTCTGCTTCGGTGATATTTTCCACCTTGTATATTTTGTAACCATGCTTGGCTCTTTCAACCAGTATGATTTCGGCCAAGGTTGTTTTACCTATGCCAGGTTGCCCAGTAATCAACAAAAGTTTTTCTTTAAGTAAAACGGCTGTTGCTTCATCTAATTTTTTAGTAATAATGAGATTTTTAAGTAAAATCATCGACAATTCCATGTTCTGAAAAAAGTTATATTTACTTCTATGTTAGAAGAATTCAAGAAAAAAACATCTGAAGAAGCTGCGAAATCTCTTTTTGAATTGGCTTGGGGTATTATTAAAAGTGTAAGTAAAAGAACCGTTGATGAAATAAAAATAGGACAGGCCTTAGAAAAATATAAAGAAAATTATTTGACAAGACACGGTTTAATTAAAGTACTAGGTATGTCAAAACCAGTTAACCTAAAGGATATTTATACAAATGTACAAATTGTATCCCCTTCTTACAGACATAAAGAAAGGGAAATAGAACAACTGGAAAGTGAATTTAGGATTAAAAGGGAGAATCATTTTAGCATTAAGAAAGAAAGCGGAATTAAAGTTGCAAATATTGAACATAAATTGAATGTATTAGGTGCGCCAGGCTCAGGAAAGTCAACCTTTTTGAAAAAGTTAGGAATGGAGGCTTTGCGTTTAAACTCAATGCCAATGGACGAAGAGAAATATGCGCATTTGTGTATTCCAGTATTAATCGAACTAAAGAGGTTTAGGAATGAAGAACTCAACTTGAAATTAATAATTCAAAATGAGTTTGAAATTGCCGGATTCCCTCAATCTGAATACTTTATCAGCAATATTTAACAGAGAAGCCTTATCATGCATCTTCTTGTCCTCAGTAATAAGTATGTCTACCCTACCAGCAAACACCTCATTTAAAAGAAGGGTATCGTTATAGTCATTTTCAGTAACATCAATTTTTTTGGAAATTTGTTCAACGGGCTCTTGTAATGGGGTGGGCAATTCCAAATGCTCGTAACTTTCAATTTTTGTCATGAAATTTCTGACAGTATCCGTATTAGGATTCTTTTTAATTTCTTGAATTGTAACAGGATGTATACATTTAATGTATTTAGCCCTATCTAACCATCGAAAAAGAATCCCAATATCTTGCTTTACAACGGTTCTAGCTTCACGATGTATAATTATATTTGTATCTAATAATGCTTTCATTCGACAAGTTTATGACCTTGTAATTTTCAAAATAGTTATTAAAAATAAGCAAATTAATTTTACACCCCTCTATTTCAAGTAATTAGTTTAAAGACAATTTATTTCACCACTACAATCTTGATAACTAAGTTGGGGTTGGCTTCGCTATTGATTTTATAACGCGTATTTTTGTATACCAAACATTAAACCAAATAACGTTACTTATGAATATGATACTTTCAATAAAGCCAGTTTACGCTAATGCTATATTGAGCGGTCAAAAGAAAGTGGAGTTTAGAAAAACACTTTTTAAACAAAAAGTAAAAAAAGTGTACATTTATTCTAGTGCTCCTGAGCAAAGAATTATAGGATATTTTACTATTGAGCAGATAATTTCGGGTAGTCCAGAGTTTTTATGGGAAAGTTTTAGCCCAATAGGCTCAATAGATGAGGATTCTTTTTTTGAATATTTTGCAGAAAAAGAGGTTGGATTTTCTATAAAAATAGAAAAAGTGAATAGGTTCAGAAAATCTATTGACCCTAAGTCGATAATAAAAGGATTTGTTCCTCCGCAATCATATATGTATTATGAGGAGGAGATTAAAATTAATTCTTGAAGAATAGAAAAAACATAATCTTTATTGGAGGAATTCATGGAGTTGGTAAAACAGCTCTTTGTAAGCACATTTGCTCTCAATTGAAGTTAGAATATCTTTCTGCAAGTCAAGTTCTAAATTGGTCAAGTATAAATAATGACCAAAAAAACAAAAATGTTCAAGACATAGATTTTACCCAAAATTTATTGATACAGGGCATGCAAAAGCTAGTTAATAAGGACTGTACTTATGTCCTTGACGGTCATTTATGTTTGTTTGATAAAGACAAGAATGTTACTAGAGTACCACTTAGTACTTTTGAAAGAATTAACCCTATGGCTATTTGTGTAATTACCTCTAATCCGGCGGAAATAAAAAAAAGGTTATATGTTAGAGATGGGCTTAATTATGATATTGAATTGCTAGAGAGGATGCAGGAAGAAGAAATTTCCTATGGAAGACAATTAAGTTCTGTATTGAAAATTCCATTTTATATTTCAGTTACCGATAATTCGTTTTTGATTACAGAATTACAGGCTTTAATCAAATAAAAATGGAGTGTTGTGTAATCATATTGTCTCGACTTCTAAATTTTGTTATTCTAGTAAATGTGTGGTAACCTAATCCTATTAAATCTTAACTCAACTTTGGGTGGGGGGGTATATGTCTGTATTCTATAATTATCGAAGTTTCTAACTTTTAATTCGGTTACCTAAACTACACTTATACCAGCTTTAACTATCAGAGGAGATACGTTTTTAGGCACTTATCTCAACTTATACCCGGTATAAGTAACTATTTTATCAATAATAGTAAGGCTTTCAGATTTTATAGTTATTTGACGTTTTAAGAAGAAATAAAAAAATCAAAAATAACTTATACCCTATGTAATTCTTCCTAATTTGTTTCAAACAAAAGGTAGTTGAATCGAACTTGTGACGGTTTTCTTTTAATTTGTAGCACTTTAGAGGGAATGATTGTGTCTTGAGTAATTAAATACTTCTGTGTAACTCAATCAATTTAAAAGCGTTTTAATTTATAATTGCCACTTTTTCTAATAATATTGAATTTCTCTTATTATAATAACATCTTTATTAATTATTTTCCTTATCCAATTTCCTTTATCGTCGTACTCATATAAATAAGTTTCCTTGCTGTGTAATATGCCATTTTCATTGTATTGTTTCTCTTCGATTAAATTGTTTTTGGAATCATATTTATAGGTGTACTTACTTGAAAAGTCCAATTCACTTAATTTACTCCCATCTGCAAACCGCACATTCCATTCAATCAGCTTTCTTTTGTCATTATATTTATAGGAATGTTTCATAACTAAATTCCCTTTAGGGTAATGACTGTTAACATTGTAATAGTCCTTAGTTATTCGATTCCCTTTGACATCATATTTATAAATGTTTTTCTCTCCCCAACTAGCACCATCTGTTTTACTATAATCCTCTTCAATAAGATTTCCTTTTGCATCATATTTATAGAAATATTTTGCGTCAATGGCATGAAAAAGATAGTACATATTATAAATATCTAATTCAACTAAATTTCCATTAACGTCATATTTAAAAGCAAATTTATCTTTCAAGTTGTTATTCTTATCGTAGCGGTTCTCTTCTAATTCATTTCCAATACTATCATATATGAAGACAAACTTTTTTTCTGAGTTACTTTCTTCGTTATAGAAACTCTCTTCAATTCTGTTTCCATTATTATATATATAGCCATGCTTAATAAATTTTTCGTTACCAACGTTATAATCTATGAGTTCGATTAAGTTTCCAGCCTCATTGTATTTTTTTGAAAAATTTGAGAGAGAATCGGCCACTGTTTTTTCACCAGTTATTAATTTCCCGTCTATTTCTTTAGCAACATAAATATCTTGCCTTAGTTGTTTTACATTTCCAATTAAATGGTCTTTGTTCAAATCTGTTTCCTTTTTGTTTTGACAAAAACAAGATGTCCAAAGTAATAAAGTTAAAATGATTGGAAGTTGAGGCTTGCGTACTGAAATTAATTTCATAGGGCATAATTGTTTTGTTACCTAATAGCCCCAATTAGGTATATGTATAAATAATCAGCGTGGGACATTAGCTAATCCGTAGCTGAGGTACTGGTATACCCGAATACAGAAAAAACTAAGCCCACGCTTTCCGTGAGCATTCAGTTCATTCCTTGTATTCTAGAGAAAATTACCAGTTTTCAGCTACAAGTCTTTACTAAACGCAATATGTTACATTACTGGTGTACTTGCACCATGTTGCCCTACCAAGTATAAGTTACCGTCCTTTCCCAACTCTATTTGAGAGTGTATAAAATCTCTAACACTGGAGCTGCCTGTACTAATATTAGTAGTAGTGGTAGGAGAACTGTATTGAATAGCCATTATGCCCGTATAGTTACCTACAACATAAACATAATTGCCATTTGGAGAAAACTCTACACCTCTTATATTGGTTGTATATGAGGTGCTGCTACAATTTATACACACATTAGTATATGTACCACTAACCATAAGTCCTGTTGACATACTAAAGTTGGTAAATGCTAAAGCTACACCTGATTTATTATAAAAATTATCACTTTGACCTTCGATAGCTACTTTTACTATATTATTTGTACTATCTGAAAAATATTTTCATAATACTTCTGTTTTTTCTTTTTTCTTTTCAGGTGAAAGCACAGTTGTTGTTTTATCAGGATACATATAAAGGTGGGGTAACCTCTGATGGTTACTCTTATTTTGGTGTAGATTATTTACAACCCGATACCATAAATTTTCAATTACAGATACAAGCAGGTTCTACTATACGAAAAGCTTTTTTACTCTCTAATCGCATTCCTTGGTATGCGATAAATGAAACGCATCCGCTTTTAGTAAACTTTAATAATACTATCATCCAAATTGATAGTTCTTGTATCGTAAGTAGTTTTTATGCTCAATCTGATATTTATTCTTTGGTGGCAAAGGATGTTACCGCTTTAGTTCAAAATACCGGAAATAAATTAATAACGCCCTGCCAAAGTTGTTTAATGGGTTTGTACCCTAATAGTGTATGGGGCTATGATGGGTTTATTTTAGTGGTAATGTATAACAACAGTAGTCTTCCATCTGTTAACACAGCCGTTTTTCTAAATAACCAAGACCTAAATCCATCAATTACCCACACATTAAGTAACATAAACCCCATTAATAATACGAAAGATGTTGGTTTATCTATATGGGTAAATGATGCTTATACACAGGTTGATACAAATCAAAAAGTATCTTTTACACTTCAATCATCGCAAGGAACTTATCTTTTAGGCACATTAAACGGATGGAACGGACATATAAATAAAAAAACTTTGCCCGGCAGTTTTTATTATGAAAACAACACATTAACTGGATTGGTTGATGATATAAACAGCCCTTTTATTGATAGTACCGATGCCATAGCTAACATTAAAACGTATGTAACAAACAATGCAACAAATTTTGATTTAATATCAAACGGATATAGATTATTAACCGATATAAGAAATGCTTTTATTTTAGCATATAGTAGCCCTTGCCCTGCACGTAGTAATAAAGATACTACTATAGATTATACCCCTATATGTAGTGGCGGCAATGTGCAACTAAACGGTACAAGTATTGGCACATATAGTTGGAGCGCAGCAAACAATAGCTTAAATAATTATAACATACCCAACCCAATTGCCAACCCAACTGTAACCACTACTTACATTGCTTTGGTAGATAGTAATGGTTGCAAACATACCGAGCATTATAAAGTGCCTGTTTACACCACCCCAAAAGCAGATAGTGCAAAAACAACCATTGGTATTTGTGGTAGTATGTCAGGTACTGCAACTATTATAACAACAGCAGGCAGTCCAACAAGCTATACAGTTAACAACATGATACAAAGTAGCCCAACCTTTACAAACTTAGCAGCAGGTACATATACTTTTGCGCTTAGCGATAATAATGGTTGCAATTATATAAGCCCAAAGGCATTTATTATTAAAGACACCAATTTGGCTAAAGCCGTTTTTTATCCAACCCCTACAAGTGGTTGCGAGCCTTTAAGTGTTTACTGCGCTAATTTTAGCAACAACATTAGCAATGTAACTAATGGGTATGTGTGGTATGTAAATAATGATAGCGCAACCACCACAAACTTTAATTATACGTTTACCGATACAGGTACTTACACCATAACTTTATTGGCTTATGAAACTATACGAAGTTGCAGCGCAACAACAACACAAACCTTTTTAGTAAAAGATTGCCCGCCCGATAGCATACATATAACTGTGCCAAATATTTTTAGCCCAAATGCTGATGGCATTAATGATACTTGGCAACTAATAGTTTATAATTTTAATTATACCGTTAGCAATTATGAGTGTTTAATTTACGACCGTTGGGGTATAAAAGTGTTTGAGACCAATAACATTAACACCGCTTGGGATGGAAAAACAACAAGTGGTATGCCAAGTAGTGCAGGCACTTATTATTACATAATAAAACTTATGGCTGCAAACTCTAAAGGTGCAAGCGAAGCAAGAGATTTTAAAGGTTACTTAGAGTTGGTTAGGTAGTTTGTTTAATTATATAAATTTATTGCTTTGTGTTTTTAAATTATTTTGTTTTGCTGGGCAAAACGTATCAATTTTGCAATGTTATTGGTTTTTGTTTTTTTGAACATTATAGCTCTTTTGTTTTCTATTGTTCTCGGACTACGACAAAGCTTATCTGCAATCTCTTTGTTGCTTAATCCTTTGCATAAATATTTAAGAATGACTATTTCTTGTTCTTTTAATAAATTGTTTTTTTGGAGAGTTAAACCAGCATCATTTTTTGCCGTTGAAGTTTTCTTTGAACTCCAGTCTGCAAAATAGTGTTCGTATTTAAACAACGCATAAATTGCATTTGGTACTTGTTCTATACCATTATCTTTTAGTAAAAAAACATTTGCGCCTTTTTCAATTAAATTATGTGAAAGATTTTCGCCACTATACGTGGTAAGAATTAAAATTTTTATTTCGGGGTAATGTTTATTTAGATACTCAGTTGTTTTTATACCATCCATTACTGGCATTTTTAAATCCGATAACACTATATCAGGTTTATATTTTCGTATAGCTTCTATAAGTTCCTTGCCATTTGAACATACAAGAATAATGTCAAAAATTTCGTGTTGTTGGAGGTAGTTAACTAAAACCATCCTATAAACGGGGTCATCTTCAACAATAGCTATTTTTATTTTTGCTTTCATAAAATGATATTATAGGAGTTAGCAATCAGTATTCTAAAACAAACTTAATTAAACAAACACTAAAATTATTAACTGTTTTTTAAATGGTGGTAATTATTTTACTAACGGTTGCTTTTAACAAAAATGCGGTTATTTATACTAACCTCTTGTAAAAACAAATATTAAAAAATGTGTCATAATATCTAATAATAATTGGAGTTATTTTAAATACAAATATATTATAAATTACTAATTAGAGGGTATCTAAATAAGGGTATCTAAATTAGGGTAACTAAAGTGCGCCATCTTCGTAAAATTTGTAGCATGAAAAAGCCTATAAAAAGGAAAAAAACTACAAAGCAATTAACTCAGGAAGATGCTTTAAAAAAATTAGGTGAAAGAATAAGACAAATTCGTATTCAAAGGGGTCATACAAGTTATGAGTACTTTGCTTATGAGCATGAATTTGCAAGAGCGCAGTATGGAAGATATGAAAAGGGGGAGGATTTACGCTTTAGTACTTTAGTAAGAGTATTGAATGCTTTTGACATTAGTTTGGCTGAATTTTTTGGTGAAGGATTTGAAATATAAGTGTAATCATATAAAATTTAAAAACTACTTTATAACCTCATACAAACTTAATTAAATTACAATAAAATTGTAAAATGTATTACTTTTTGTATTACCTTTACTTAGTTCTAAATTGAAAACATTAGTAATGTCAAGCTACGCAGCTTAAAAATGGCGTGTACTGGTCGGACAACAACCAAAAAAGAAAAAACACCTGTAAAATTAAGTTTTTACAGGTGTTTTTTCTTTTATAGATAGGGATTAATTTATCTCCAGCCGCCACCTAAAGCCTGGTAAATATTTACCATAGCATTCATTTGCTGTTTTTTGGTTTCAATAAGTTCAAACTTCGATTCTAAAGCGTCGCGTTGAGTTAATAGTACCTCCATATAATCTGCTCTGGCAGATTTGAAAAGATTCATAGAAATAGTTGTTGATTGGGTAAGTGCCTGTACTTGCAGTGTTTTTAAATCATAACTTTTTTTCAAATTACTAATGTTTGATAATTGATTAGCGACTTCAATATGAGCTTTTAAAATAGCACGCTCGTAATTATAAACGGCTTGTATTTGTTTTGAATTAGCCGAATAGTAATTTGCTTTTATTGCATTTCTATTTATTAACGGCGCAACTAAAGAGCCTGCTAAATTATATAGTAAGGATTGAGGTGTGGTTATTAAATACTGCGGATTAAATGCCGCGTAACCTATACCTCCCATAATTGTTAAACCAGGATAAAACTCAGCTTTGGTTGCTTTTACATCTAACTTGGCTGCAGCCAGTTGCTGCTCGGCTTGTTTAACATCAGGGCGATTTTCTAAAAGCTGTGATGGAATGCCTGCGTGAATAGTAGAATCGGGTACTAAATCGGTAAAGGTTTGAGAATTTCTCGAAACAGGCTGAGGAAATCTACCCACTAAAAAATTAATTCTGTTTTCAGTTTCTACTATTTGCTGCATAATGTAAAACTGACGACTTTGGTTTTTTAGTACTTCTGCTTCAAATTTACGTACGGCTAACTCAGTAACCTTGGCAGCTATTTTTTCCAGCTTTACCATTTCTAAGGCATTTTGTTGAACTTCAATGTTCTTTTTTAGAATTTCCAACTGGTTATCTAATGCCATTAATTCGTAATAAGAGTTGGCAATTTCAGAAATAAGATGAGTAACCATAAAATTTCTGCCTGCAACACTGGAAAGATACCTGTATGCGGCTGCGTTTTTAGAGTTGCGTAGCTTTTTCCATATATCCACTTCCCACGAAACATTAAGGCCTAAAACATAATTTGGTAAAACTGTAGGGATTGCTTGCCCCGGCATAATAGGAAGGTTAGCATCAACAGCTCCATCTCTGGTATATGCTGCTGACTTATCAAAACCTGCACCAACTCCTATGCCTGCATAAGGTAAATAGGCCCCTTTTCTTCCTCTTACTTCGTTTTTAGCAATATTAATTTCTTGCAAAACAATATTTAGTTCCTGGTTTTTATTGAGTGCTGTATCAATAAGAGCAACTAAATTTGGATCGGTGAAAAAGTCTTTCCATTTTGTTTTTGCTGCATTATTGGCAGAGTCTTTCGTGTTATTAAAACTCGAAGGAACTGTTTTGCTCTCTGTTTTACGACCAAAGTTTGGTGTGCTACAAGCCGTTATTAGGGCAACAAGCGTTATCCCAAAGTAACTTACTATTCTTTTAATGCCCATCGTGTTCAGTTTCTGTGGTTTGAGGAAAATCATCTATTGTATGAACAAATCCTTCTGTTAAAGAACTGTCTTCTTCATCTCTAATCATTTTTCTGCCTTCAGCCAATGAGCCAAAAATGTAGTATAAACCAGGAACAATGATTACTCCGAAAATTGTTCCGAATAACATACCGCCCAATGCAGATGAACCTATGGTGCGGTTACCTATAGCTCCGGCACCGTGTGCAAAAACTAACGGAATTAAACCTGCAATAAAGGCAAACGAAGTCATTAAGATAGGACGGAAACGTACTTTAGCACCTTCAATAGCTGCTTCGAGTACGGTAGCCCCTGCTTTTTGTTTATGAACAGCAAACTCCACAATTAACACGGCGTTTTTACCCAATAAACCAACAAGCATCACCAATCCTACCTGAGCATATATATCATTTGCAAGACCCATTACTTTAAGCATCATAAACGAACCAAACACACCCGCCGGCAGCGAAAAAATAACTGCCAGTGGTATGATAAAGCTTTCGTACTGCGCTGCAAGAACGAAGTATACAAATATCAATACGATAATAAAAATATATACAGCTTCATTTCCACGGCGAGTTTCATCATACGAAAGTGCAGCCCAATCTATATCAAACCCGTGTGGTAGTGTTTTTGCGGCTACTTCTTGTACCGCTTTGATAGCTTCACCACTGCTGTATCCTTTCGCCGGCCCACCCCTGATGGCAGCCGTGTTATACATGTTGTAACGGTTAATTTCGTTAGCCCCTTGTTTCTTAGTAATTTTCATAAAAGCTGAGAAAGGAACCATTTCACCACGATCGCTTTTTACATATAGATTCATAATATCAGAAGGAAGCCTTCTGTATTCGGGTGCAGCTTGCACAAACACCTTAAAGAAACGTTGGAACTTGATGAAACCTAACTCATACGTACTTCCTATAAAAATAGATAAGGTGTTCATGGCATTACCAATAGTAACTCCTTTTTGCATGGCTAATTGGTTATCAAACTCAATTTCGTATTGCGGGTAGTTGGCACTAAAAAAGGTAAATAAACCCATTAGCTCCTTGCGTTTGCCTAACTCCTTCATAAAATCTCTTGTCACTCTGTCTAGCTGGTTGTAATCTCCAGAGTTAGTTTTATCTAACAACTGTAAGGCAAAACCACCCGCAGCTCCAAAGCCGGGTACCGCCGGTGGATCAAAAAATTCGATCGTTGCTCCGGGAATTTCTTTTGATTTTTCCTCCAGTTCAAGAATGATTTCGCTAACGGTATGTTTTCTTTCATTCCAAGGTTTTAAGTTGATAAGGCAAGTTCCTGCATTAGAACCCCTTCCTTCGGTAAGAACCTCATAACCTGCTATCGATGAAACTGATTTTACTCCATCTACTTTCTCAATAATTTCTTCCAGTTTGTTAGATAAGTCATTCGTTCTTTCAAGTGTTGAACCGGGAGGCGTTTGAATAATGGCATACAGCATCCCTTGGTCTTCACTTGGAATAAAACCTGAAGGAAGATTATTAGTTATAATAAATATACCAACGCCAAATACTGCAAATAAACCTATGGTAACTAATCTACGATGTGCAATTAATTTTAAAACCCAAACATAGCCTCCGGTAAGCTTTTCAAAACCTCTGTTAAAGCTATCGATAAAACGATTCAGTAAATGTTTTTTGCGGGGTTTTCCATGTGTATTTTTCAATATCATGGCACAAAGCACAGGTGTAACCGTAAGGGCCACAATACCGGAAAGTACAATGGAAGATGCCATAGTAATAGAGAACTGTCTGTAAAATGTACCTACAGGACCTGACATAAATGATACCGGAACGAATACCGATACCATTAATAATGTAATAGCGATTACGGCACCACTAATTTCACCAATAACTTTTCGCACTGCATTATACGGAGACGAATGGTCTTCTTCCATTTTAGCGTGTACGGCCTCTACAACAACGATGGCATCATCGACCACGATACCTATGGCGAGTACGAGTGCGAATAAAGTGATCATGTTGATGGTAAGTCCGAAAGCCTGAATAAATATAAATGCCCCAATTAGTGATATAGGAACAGCGAGTGTTGGAATAAGCGTAGAACGCCAGTCGCCAAGGAAAATAAACACAACTAATGCCACCAATATAAAGGCATCTCGTAGTGTGTGAATTACGTTTTCAATAGAGGCATCAAGGAAATTAGAAACGTCGTAACTGATTTCATAATCCATTCCCGGAGGGAATGATTTTTTCAAATCTTCTAACTTATCTTTTACTTTTTCAATAACCGCGCTGGCATTACTACCATACGTTTGCTTCAGCATTAAGGCTGCTGAAGGATGCCCATTCATGTTGGAATAAATATCATAATATTCACTTCCTAACACCACCTTTGCTACATCCTTTAAACGAAGGATTTCGCCATCGGGATTAGCTTTAATAATAACGTTTTCATATTGTTTTGGGTCGTTAAACCTATCTGAATATGCTAACACATATTCAAGCGCTTCAGCTTGTTTGCTATCACCTCTTCCTATCCTTCCTGCTTTACCAATGATACTTTGGTCGCTAAGCGCTGCCATAACTTCATCGGGCGATATTTTATAAGCACGCATTCTGTCTGGGTTTAACCAAACACGCATAGCATACTGTCTACTACCTAATATCCTAACTTGTCCAATACCATTGATACGCTGAATTTCAGGTACCATGTTAACACCTGCATAGTTGAACAGGAATTTCATGTTTGCATCCTTATCCCTGCTATATAAGTTAACGTACATAAGCATACTTGGAATTACGGGCGTAATAATTACCCCTTCCCTTTGTACCAGTATGGGTAACCTATTTGTTACCTGTTGAACACGGTTAGAAACCTGCACTAATGCCTGATTAATATCGGTACCCGGATTGAATATAACCTGAATATTTGCCTCACCTGCACTGGTAGCATCGGAGGTCATGTAACGCATTCCCCAGGCACCGTTGATAGATTGTTCTAATGGAATAATAACTGATTCTGCCAGCGATTTGGCACTTGCCCCTGGGTACGATGCACTTACCATTACCACTGGAGGTGCAACCTCAGGGAATTGTGATGTGGGTAATGTTTTAATAGCCAGTGCGCCCAGAAAGAGAATAACAAGCGATATTACGATGGCGAGTACTGGCCTTTTAATGAATTTATTAAACATGTTCTATTTTTTTAAATGCTTATGTTATTCAACATATACTTTTAAACGGGGGATTACCGTTTTTGGGTCTTCGTATTTGAATTGTATTTTGTCACCATCTTTAACCTTACGTATACCCTCAAGAACTATTTTTTCATTATCGGTTAAACCTGATTTGATTACGTATAAATCGGGCATTTCAGATGCAATTCCAATTTCTCTTGAATGCACCACGTTATCTTTATCTACTACATAAACATATTTCTTTTCAAGAATTTCGAAGGTTGATTTTTGAGGAATGATAATTGCATCTTTAAGCGGAATAGTCATTTGTATATTACCTGTTTCGCCATGTCTTAACAGTCCATTCGGGTTAGGAAATGTTGCTCTGAACGCAATATTACCTGTTTCATTATTAAAGTCGGCTTCAATTGTTTTAACTACACCGGGATGTGGAAACAGTTGGTCGTTTGCCATTAATAAGTTTACCTGTAAATTTTCTGCTTGTGTATTGGTTTTATAATTTAGATACTCAGCTTCGGGAACATTAAAATAAACCCACATTTCGTGATTGTCTGACAGGGTTGTAAGCAAATCCCCTTCATCAAGAAGGCTTCCCAGCCTTACATGGAAGTGATCCATTATGCCATCAAAAGGAGCTTTAATTTCGGTAAACCCTAGGTGAACTTGTGCCAATGCTAATTCAGCTTTTGCCTTGTCGTATTTAGCTTTGGTCATCGCTAATTCGTTTGGCGATACTACATTGCTATCAGCTAATTTTTTTGTGTTTTGATATTCAATTTCAGCAAAATTGGCTTCAGCCTGTGCTTTTTGAAGTTCGGCCTGATACATTAAGGGCATAATTTGAAACATCATTTGCCCTTCTTTTACAGATTGCCCTTCATCTACATAAATTTTTTGTAGATAACCTCTTTCCAGCGCTCGTAATTCAATATGACTTATAGCACGTATTTGACATACATACTGTCTGGTAACTACGGTATCTTTTTTTAAGGGGCTGGTAACCGTAAACTGGGTTTCTTCTTCCTTTTCTTCCTTTCCTGATTTACAACTTGTAAAACACAACAGGGTACACAAGCTAATGAACGTGAGAATTTTCCTCATAATAATTTTACTCTTTTAACGATCCGTTTTTTTTGTTGATATTTTTTTAGATTAACATTAATGAAAGAAACCCCGGCAATTAAAACAACCTTATGAAAGTTTAGGTAATTTTAATTTGCACACTTATATTTTTTCAAATCATATTTTAAATACTTGGAATATGATATGTCGATAAGATGCAGGATAAGAAAAGCACTTATAGAAAAGCAGAATGTTTTTGTTGTGGTTAAAAAAATCTTCAGGCATTTGAAAAGAAGTAGAGCAATTACCAATCTCTAAATTTTTTTTAAAAGAAACTAATTCGTCATCATCATCGTCATATTCTTTACCAGATGATACAGATTTAATTGTTAAGGTAGGGGTATTTTGCTGAGCGCTAAACCCAGAATTTGCTGAGCTTTGTAGCGTTTTTAGTAAAGAAATGTGAGTATAAGTTTGATTTGTATAACCGTACACGAAATTATGAGCACTCAATAGGAATATGCAAGCAGATAAAAAATATTTAATAAACCCCTTTGCCATCGAGGGGCGAAATTACATTAAGTTGATTATACAGACTATTAGTTTTTTGTTAAATATTTACAAAAAGCAACTGTTGAAGATTATGTACTAATAAAAAAAACCCCTCATTGCTGAAGGGTTTCTCGTACCCAGTGCCGGAGTCGAACCGGCACGGTTTCCCACTGGTGTTTGAGACCAGCGCGTCTACCAATTCCGCCAACTGGGCATTGCTAAAAATAGCGGGTTGCGAAAGTACTTTTTATTTTTTACTCTATCAAACAAAATAAAGTATGGTTAAGAAATTGCATGTGGGAAACCCCGTAGGCTTTATTTGCAGGTTTAAAATCAGTTTCTTTGGAGAAGAATAAAACGTAAACAATAGGTTTGTGTTAAACCATTAAAGGTTAAAAATATTTAATTGAATTGTTAAGTAATTATAATTAGCATGTTCTGTTTATTCTTTAAAATAGTTTTGCTCTACTATAAACCCTTAAAATAAAACAGGAATGAAATCATTAAAAACAGGAATGCTTGCCTTACTTATGTTAGTTGGCAACTTTGTATGGGCTCAGCAAAAAGAAAGTAAAACGCCCGAACAAAGAGCAACTGAACATAGTCAAAAACTGACCCAACAACTTGGATTAAGTGCTGACCAACAAAAAACCGTGTATGCGGCTTGCCTACAGCGCGCTCAACAAATGGAAGCTGATAGAGCTAAAAACCAAGGAGACAGAGCAGCTATGAAAGCTGCCCGCGAGCAAAGTAACCAAACTTTTGATGCGAGTATGGATAAAATACTAACTGCCGACCAAAAAACAAAATATGAGCAGATTAAACAGGACGAACAAGCTAAACGCCAACAAGGCGGCGGACATAGAGGTGGAGAATAAACAGGAGATGTAAAAACTTTTTGAACAAAAAGCCCGAAGCAATTCGGGTTTTTTTATTGATAAAAAATTATCAAGAAACTTGCAGAACAAAAATAGTTTCCTTAGTTTTGGACAATATTTAAAATAGGTTTAAATTTTGTAAACTTGTTATGCGCACCATTGTTTGTTTACTACTTTGTTCGTTTTGCTTTTCTCAAAGCAATAACAATTGGCAGTTATATAAAAGTGAAAATGGGATATTAGTATACTCTCGTAAAGCTGAAAATACGAATATTAAAGAACTAAAAACGATTGTCTATCTTAAAACATCTCTAAACAGTATAGTTGCTTTATTGAATGATTGGGATTCATATCCGCAATGGAATTACAAATGTGTGGAATCTAAAACATTAAAAGTAATAAGCGAAACAGAATTAATACATTACCAAATGGTGAAAATTCCCTGGCCGGCAGACAACCAGGATTTTATAATAAATGTTAAGCTCTCTCAGGAAGCGAAAACAAAAGTAATTACCATTAAATCTACTAATAACGCAAACTATATCCCTCCATTTCCTGATCGCACACGTATTAGAGAGTTAGAAGCCAAATGGACGTTAACCCCTTTAAAAGACGGAACCGTTGAAGCGGTATATGAGTTTTTTGTAAACCCCGGAGGGCTTATACCTGCGTGGATATTAAATACAGCGGTAGCATACGGCCCTTATGAAACCATGCTTAATTTTAAAGAGTGGGTAAAAAAAGATAAGTATCAAAAAGCAAAAAACCCACTGGTTAAAGAACTAAACGAATGATTTCACAACAGCTTATTAAGCTATTGTGAGCTGCATATTTTTACATGAGGTTTTATGAACACAATAGTTATATTTACATAAACAATATTTAAAATGAAAACACTTTGCATTTCTTTTCTGATACTAATATCTTTTTTGTCTTGTGCTCAGGAAACAAAAAGTATAACCATAAGCGAAGAATCTAAAAAAGAAGCAAAAGAAAAAATAGAAGGTTATCGCCAACAAGTACTTAAAGGGGAAAGCATGAGTACTATAGCTGCGCTTTATAGCGATGACCCGGGGTCAAAAAAAACAGGCGGTGCTTATTATAACATTGCCCGCGGGCAGTTTGTACCGGAATTTGAAACAGTTGCTTTTAATTTACAGCCGGGAGAAATTTCGGAAGTTTTTGAAACCCAATATGGGTTTCATTTTGTGCAATTAATTGCCCGCCGAGGAGATGTAATTGATGTAAGGCATGTACTTGTTGTGCCTAAATAAACTAGTTTACACTTTTTACAATAACTAATTTTTTATTTATCGTTCCTTCATTACTTATAAAGCTTAGGTTATACACACCGTTGGCTATATTGCTAATATCAATTTTAGTTTTATTATTTATGCTTTGTGTTAAAATAAGATTACCATTTATATCATAAATCTGTAAGGTTTGTTCATTGGTGTTTTTTAAGTCTACTACAAAATAACTCACGCACGGGTTTGGGTAAATATTTATTTCTTTATCGGCATCGGATAATAATTTTATGTTTGTTGTAGTACCAGCATTACTTATCATACGTATGCGGCTATTTCCATTGTCAACAATATATAAATTGCCTAAAGAATCTAAAGCTACTCCACCCGGAGAGGATAAAACTGCATTAATTGCTGGTCCACCGTCACCGCTAAAACCTTGTGTTCCGTTTCCGGCAATAGTTGTAATAATTCCCAATGTACTAACTTTCCTTACACGATTATTATAGCTATCAGCAAAGAATAAATTACCAACCTTGTCGACGGCAATTCTGCCTGTTGGAAAATCTAACTCAGCAGATGTTGCTTGTCCACCATCGCCACTAAAACCACCTTGACCTGTTGACGCATCGAAACCATTACCTACTACGGTTGTAATAATATTTGATGTGCTTATTTTTCGAATAACATTATTTTCGCTATCAGAAATATAGAGATTACCTAACGCATCAAAAGCTACGGCGGTAGGTTCACTTAACAGAGCAGCAGTTGCTAAGCCTCCGTCGCCACTATAACCTACGTTTGCATTTATAGCCCCTGCAAAAACATTTATAATACCAGCATTATTTACGTTATAAATATTATTATTAAAATAATCAGCAACAAATAAATTACCATTTGCATCAAGCGCTACACCCTCGGGTAAACTAATATAAGCAGCTGTAGCTTGCCCACCCGCACCTACTATACCCACCGTTGAATTACTGCCCGCACCTACAACTGTATTTATAAGGCCAGTGCTGTTT
>JABDDQ010000033.1 GCA_013287545.1 Bacteroidota bacterium
GCCATTCCGGCAATTACGAATTTTACTACTGATATTAAAAACCAAACTGAATATGCCGGAGATTATACACCTGATAATGCTTTAGCTGAAATTAAAGCGGCAAACTTTGTTGATGATGCCACTTCTGATAAGGATATAGTATCAATTGATAATCAATATACTATGGGAGGAACATACGAATTTAGTAAACTGGATGTAAAAACAGAATACGGCAATTTATCTATTCCAAAAGAAAAAATTAAAACTATCGACATTAGTTACATTAACGAAAGCAACACAAATGAGTTTTCATTTAAATTAATTGCTTCAAAAAATATTAGCGGAAACAATAATGGCGGTTGGTTAAAAACAGGCATTACGCTTAAAGCCGGGCAAAAATTTTCTATTGTTTCTACAGGTGAAATAGCATTGGCAAGTCTTTCTAATCAAAAATATCATCCCGGCGGAAGTGCTGCCGAATCTTCAATAAATGATTATAGTGATGTTGTATCTTACCCTACCTATGGCAATGTGGTTTATAAAATTGGGGAGCAAGTTACCACGCCTTTACGGGCAGGTGCTAAATTTAATGGTACAAGTGCTAATGCAGGCATGTTGTACTTAGCTATTTATGAAACGGTTTTTAATGCTGCCAATACAGGTTCATACAACATTAAAGTAATTTTAAAATAAACGTGGCCGATATTATAAACCTTTTACCCGAAAACATTGCTAACCAAATTGCAGCCGGTGAAGTTGTACAACGCCCTTCATCAGTTGTAAAAGAATTGCTTGAAAATGCAGTTGATGCAGGCGCTACACAAATTTCGTTACTGGTAAAAGAAGGCGGTAAAGCACTTATACAAGTTATAGATAATGGCAAAGGCATGAGCGAAACCGATGCACGTATGTGCTTTGAACGCCATGCAACATCTAAAATAAAAACGGCAGATGACTTATTTGCCATAAGCACCAAAGGTTTTCGAGGTGAAGCCTTAGCTGCCATATCATCGGTAGCACAAGTTGAACTTAAAACTAAAACAGCAGAAGCTTTAACGGGTACTTTGGTTATTATTGAGGGGGGGAATTTTATTAGTCAAGAACCTTGTCAGTGCGCTAACGGAACATCCTTTAGTATAAAGAATTTATTTTTTAATGTACCCGCCCGTCGCAATTTTTTAAAGGATGACACTATCGAACTTCGACATATTATTGATGAGTTTGAGCGCGTAGCCATGGCGCATACTGATGTTGGTTTTAAATTAATTAGCAACACCAACGAGGTTTATAATTTACCACCTACTAATCTATTATTACGTGTAGCGGGATTAGCCGGTAACACCTTAAAGGATAAACTGGTTGCTGTAAACGAACAAACTCCTAACATCAGTATCAATGGGTATGTGGGTACACCGGCATCTTCTAAAAAGAAAAGGGGCTTACAATATTTTTTCGTAAATAATCGTTTTATTAAAAGTGGCTATTTAGACCATGCCGTTAAAAGTGCTTATTTCCAGTTGATTCCGGAGGGCGAGTATCCTGCTTATTTTTTATTTATAACCGTACCACCGAATGTTATTGATGTAAACATCCATCCTACTAAAACCGAAATAAAATTTGAGGATGAAAAAACGGTATATGCTATTTTAAAAACGTCGGTTAAACGTGCACTAGGTAAAAACAACTTAGCTCCTTCTATTGATTTTGACCAAGAACAGATTGTAGAGTTTAATTACTCTAAAAACCAAGAGGTGCCTCAAGCTCCTAAAATACAATACAACCCAAGTTACAATCCGTTTAATGATAAAAAAGAAAGTAAATCTGCTACTAATACAAATTGGAAATCGTTATACGAAGATTATGTAAAACCCGAAAATCAACATACTTATACAGCTCCTCAACCGGAAGAAAATTTATTTCACACACAAAAAACAGAAGTAAGTTTTGATAAGGTGTTTCAATTACAAAATAAGTACATAGTTGCTGTTACTGCTGAAGGGCTTTTATTGATAGATCAACAACGTGCGCACGAGCGCATTATGTATGAGCACTATAAAAAATCGGCACAACACCCCATTCATTCACAACAGGAATTGTTTCCGCAAACTGTTGAGTTATCAGCAGCAGATATGCTTTTATTAAAAGAGCTGAACGATGATTTAAAAAACTTAGGATTTGATATAGTGCCTTTTGGTAAAGATACTATTGTAGTACAGGGTGTTCCGGCAGATTTAAGTTCTTTGAATAGTGTAGAGGTTTTAAACGGTTTATTAGAAAACTATAAACTGAACAACTTAGATATTAAATTAGATAAAGGTGAAAACATTTGCCGTGCGCTGGCACAAAACACTTGCATAAAATACGGTAAAGAACTTCAAGTTGAGGAAATGAAACTATTAGTAGAACATTTATTTGCCTGCGATGAACATGCGCACAGTCCGCAAGGGAAAATTGTATACACACAAATAAACCAAACGGATATAGATAAACTTTTTAAACGAAATTAAATGAACAATTTTCAATCGTTGCCAACGATTACCAAAAACATATTAATTATAAACATATTGCTTTTTGGAGCAACATGGATATATGCAAAGCAAGGTATAGACCTTACCAACATTTTAGGTTTACACTACCCTACAGCACCAGATTTTAGACCTTATCAATTTATTACCTATATGTTTATGCATGGCAACATTATGCATATATTTTTTAATATGTATGCCGTGTTTATGTTTGGTGGTATATTAGAAAATGTGTGGGGCCCCAAACGCTTTTTATTCTACTATATTTTTACCGGTTTGGGTGCTGCAGTTATACAATTATTGGTTTACTATTATCAGTATAACGGTTACCCTGGAGAAGCATTAAATCCGTTAATTGTAATTGGTGCATCAGGGTCTTTATTTGGTTTATTAATTGCCTTTGGAATGTTATTTCCGAATTCGGAATTGATGTTAATGTTTATTCCTATTCCTATAAAAGCAAAATATTTTGTTGCAGGTTATGGTTTAATCGAATTATTTTCAGGTATAAACAATAGTGCCAGCGATGACGTGGCACACTTTGCTCACATAGGAGGCATGTTGTTTGGTTTTATTTTACTGATGATTTGGCGAGTAAAACGATTTAATTAACCTAATGCATAAAGGTAGATTAGAGGCATTTAGCGATGGCGTTTTAGCCATTATACTAACTATTATGGTACTTGAATTAAAAGTACCTAAAGGAGCAGATTTTGAAGCATTAAAAGAGCTACTCCCTATTTTTATAAGCTACATACTAAGCTTTATTTATATTGGCATTTACTGGAATAACCACCACCACATGCTTAGTACCGTTAAAGAAGTTAACGGTAGCATTTTATGGGCAAATTTACATTTACTTTTTTGGTTATCGTTAGTGCCTTTTGTTACCGGGTGGATAGGCGAAAATAATTTTGCATCAACAACCATGGCCTTATACGGCTTTATACTTTTAATGGCTGCTATTGCTTATTTTATATTACAGCAAACCATTATTAAAAAAGAAGGAGAAGCATCTGTATTAGCTAAAGCCGTTGGCAAGGATATGAAGGGGAAGGCATCTCCAATTATTTACTTAGTTGCTATACCAATGGCATTTGTGAGTTCGTGGATATCGGGTGCTTTGTATGTGCTTGTGGCATTGATATGGCTTATACCTGATAAGCGCATTGAGCGTAGCTTAAAGAAGTAATTTATTTTCCATAAACAAGGTTATAGCGCCTTCTTTAAGCGAATAAGTAGATAAGGTTATTTTTTTTACCTCCGTATTATGTAAAATAAAATCAATCAGAATATATGATAACACAATCATATCCCGACGCATGGGAATTAAGCCCGGCATAAGCTGTCTTTCTTCATGGGTTGAAGAGATTGTTTTTTTACTGATAATGTGATAATCTTCTAAACTAATATTGTAACAAGTTTTATTCTCCGTTATCTCTTCTTTACCAATCATATTTAGCACACTTTCAAACGCACCCGAAGAACCTACCAATGTATCAATCGGATATTTTTTTAATTCGTTTAAAAGGGGTTGTAATTCTACTTTTAAATAATCAATTATGCTTTGTTTTGTTTTTTTCGCTGATGGGGTTTTCCGGGTGAAACATACTCAACAAACGAGCTACCCCTAATTTAAAACTTTGTTTCCAAAAAACAGTAGCATTATTTGCTATAATAAACTCATTGCTACCACCACCAATATCCATTATTAAACAAGGTTTCTCACCTAAATTTATTGCCATTTTATTGCCGTAATAAATAAGCTCAGCTTCTTTATCCCCGCTAATAATTTCTATATCAATATCAGCTTCTTTTTTTACTGCTAAAATAAATTCCGTCGCATTTTTTGCCTCCCTTATAGCAGAAGTAGCAAATGCCTTAATAGTTTCTGCTTTATACTCTTGTATTATTTTTGATAAATTGCAGAGTGCTATAACACCACGCTTAAAAGCATCCGGAGACAAAATATTATCTGTAATATTTTCTTGCCCAAGCTTAACTACTTCTCTGCAATGATGTATTGTTTTGTATTGGTTGCCTTGTACATCAACAATTAGCAAGCCAAATGTATTGGTACCTAAATCTATGATGGCTACACGCATACAGAAGCTTTATCTGCATAAATCTACCAAAAAAATTAACAAAATAGGTTTTTTATTTTTTACCCTCAGTTTCGGCAAGCATACTTTCTAATTTTTTTTCTAAAGCCTCGCCACGAAATCCGGTTGCAATTATAACTCCACGTCCATCAATTAACCAATTAGTGGGAATTGAGTTTACTCCATATTTCGCACTGGCTTCAGAATTCCATTGTTTTAAGTCAGATACATGATAAGGCCATACCAAACCATCCGCAGTAATAGCTTTATTCCAAGCTGCTTTATTAGCATCTAAAGAAACACTATAAATGGTGAATTCTTTTTCGCCCCCTTTAAATTTTTTGTTTTTAAAATTTTTATAAGCCGCTACTACGCGTGGGTTTTCCATACGGCAGGGTCCACACCAACTTGCCCAAAAATCTATTAAAACAATTTTACCGCGCAAAGATGATAGGGGGATAAGCGAATCATTCGGGTTCTTATACACTAATTCAGGTGCTTTATTTCCAGGGTTTAACCCTTCAATTACTTGAATGGGAGGATTCCAATCGGTATCAACTTGTTTTGTTTTTTTCTGCGCCAAGCAACTTAGCGAAACAACTAAAAATAGGGCTAAAAATTTCTTCATGTTACAAATATAAGACTGCATATTTAAAACCCAATATTTAAAAAATTAATGTATATTTACCACTCATAGCGGTAGTATGAAGATAGAAAAGACGTCTGCAAAAGAGTTAGCCCGTTTAGTTGGTGCCGAAATTATTGGTGATGATGCAAAATTAATTTCGGGTTTAAACGAAATTCACCGTGTTAATGAAGGTGATTTAGTTTTTGTTGACCACCCTAAATATTTTAAAAATGCCGTATCCAGTGCTGCTACTGCGGTTATAATTAATCAACAAGTTGAGTGCCCTGAGGGGAAAGTTTTACTGCTTCACCCTGAGCCTTTTACCGCATATAATAAATTAGTTAGGCATTTTAGACCTTCGGAATTTAGCAACGTAAATATTAGCCCTACTGCCAAAATAGGTACAAATACCGTGGTTATGCCAGGTGTTTTTGTAGGAAATCACGTAATTATTGGCAATAATTGCATTATTCACCCAAATGTTACCATTTATGACTATACTCAAATTGGTAATAATGTTGTTATACATGCCAATTCGGTAATTGGCAGTGATGCTTTTTATTTTAAAAGAAGGCTTGATAAATTAGAAAAATTAGAATCGTGCGGAAATGTAATTATTGAAGATGATGTTGAAATAGGAGCTTCTTGTACTATGGACAGAGGTGCATCAGCATCTACTGTTATTGGCAAAGGCACTAAAATTGATAATTTGGTACACATAGGGCACGATACCACTATTGGTAAAAACTGTACCATAGCGGCACAAGTTGGCGTAGCAGGTGTAGTATCTATTGGAGATAATGTTATTTTATGGGGGCAAGCAGGTGTTGCCAATGATGTTAGCATACCGGATAATGTAGAAGTTTATGCCCAATCGGGTGTTGGTAAAGATTTAGAAAGTGGCAAGGTTTATTTTGGTAGTCCGGCTGCTGAAGCGCGCGAAAAATTTAAAGAACTTGCTTATCTAAAAAAATTACCCTCTTTTATCGAAAACATTAAAAACAACACATAAAAATCAAATTACTTAGCTAACATCCCATTGTTTAAAATTTCATTAACAAGTTTTAAACAAACATTTTATTTTGTTAATTTGCATCCGCAAATGAGAAAAGCAGCCCATATTTTTATTTATTTAATGCTATTATCCGCACTGGCTTTTTCTCAAGCCAAAAATAAATACAAGTATGAACTTATTGGGGGCATAGGCCCTACAGGCTTTTTAGGTGATTTAGGTGGCTCTAATCAAATGGGTACACATTTTTTAAGAGATTACAACTTCAATTCAACCCGTTTTAATGTAAATGCAGGTATAAGGTACAAAAAAATAACATCTGCGTTTGGCTTTAAAGGCTTACTTACATATGCTATGGTATCGGGTAACGACGCCCTAACAACCGATAAAATAAGGCATAATCGTAATCTAAATTTCCGTTCGCCTATAGTAGAGCTTAGTGTGCAAGCAGAATATTATTTTATTGGTGAAAAAACAAAAAATCTATATTCCATAGGTGGTTTACACTCTAAAAAGAAAAGCAGAAAACTTACCGCTTATTTATTTTCAGGGATAGGCGTTTTTTATTACAACCCAAAAGAAGAATTAAAAGGAACTTGGTATAGTGTAAGACAATATCATACCGAAGGACAAGGATTACCCGGAGGACCAAAACAATTTTCTAATTTTAATGTAGCTATTCCTATTGGGCTTGGAGCTCGTTATGCAGTTACCAAACTCCTAAGTATTGGGGCAGAACTTTCAGTAAGAAAAACTTTTACAGATTATATTGATGGAGTGAGCGGCAGATATTATGATAAAGTAAAACTTCAGCAGGCATACGGCCCAACGGCTGTAGCGTTAGCCGACCCAAGTTTAGGAACCATACCAGGGGCAACATCGCCAAATGGTGATGGTACAGGGGCGCAGAGAGGTAATCCTAAATACAAAGATTCTTACATATTATTTACAATTAATGTTATTTACAAAATAAAATTAAAGAAACAACACCGTACACGTGCTAAGTTCTAATTTTATGGTAGAACAACCCTCTACCCCAAAAGATTTTGAAATTTATTATCAGTTGCGTTACGAAGTTTTAAGAAAACCATGGGGGCACCCTGTGGGTTCTGAAATTGATGAAACAGATAGCACCAGCATACATGCTTTCATAAAAGCAGATGATAAAGCTATTGCTTGTGCTCGGTTGCATTTTGTAGATGATACAACAGCCCAAATACGTTATATGGCTGTACACCCTGATTATCAAGGGAAAGGCTTAGGTAAATTAGTAATCAGTTATTTAGAAGATATTGCTAAAAAAAATAATCGTTTAGAAGTTATATTGCATGCAAGAGAAAATGCAGTGGATTTTTATAAAAACTGCGGATATATTGTAAACGAAAAATCTTACCTTTTGTGGGGTAAGATTCAACATTTTTTAATGCAAAAGCATTTAAGAATTTAAGGGACCGTGATGGGGCTCGAACCCACGACCCTCAGAACCACAATCTGATGCTCTAACCAACTGAGCTACACAGTCCATAAATTCAGGCTGCAAATTTAGAAAAATTTCTGTATAAAAAAATCAAAACAGCAATTTTAAATGAGCACACGCCAAATAACATTACCATAAAGCTTTACAATGTGTTGTTTAATCAATTCAAACAATGTGTAAATTCGCCCCCTACGCATGTTAACCAAAATAATTCAAACTATATTTTCTAAAGGCATTATTTCTATTATTAATTTTTTGGTAGTGCTTATAACCGCCCGCTACTTAGGTGCAGGTGGGCGTGGAGAAATAAGTATTTTGTTTTTAAACGTAACTGTTATTTTATTATTTAACGATATTATAGGTGGAAATGCTTTGGTGTATATCATTCCTAAAAAAAATCCGTATAGTTTATTATTGCCAGCTGTGTTTGCAGGCATTATAACAGGTGTTTTACTTCCATTTGTATTCCATTTGTATTTTCATTTTCAAACAAAAGAATTAATTTATTTTATTCTACTCGCCCTGTTGTCAAACATAAGCAGCATAAGCAATGTTTTTTTAAACGGGCTTCAAAAAATAAAACAAAATAATTTAGCCAGTATATCACAAAGCATTGCCATTATTGGCTCTTTAATCATTCAGTTTTTTATATTGAATGAAATTTCCGTATTTTCTTTTTATCGTTCATTGGCTTTTGGCTACTTTGTAAATTTGCTAATTAGCGTATTTTATTTGAAAAATGATTTCGAACGGGTTTCATTTTCATGGAAAGAATCTTTTACCTTAATGGCCCATTATGGCTTAATGGTGCAAGCCGCCAATATATTTCAACTTTTAAATTACAGGTTTTGTTATTACGTTTTAGATAGTGCTAACGATTTACAAAGCAAAAAAAATGTAGGTGTTTTTTCAACTGCCTCATCAATAAGTGAAGCTGTTTGGGTAATTATGAATGGCATTACTATGGTACAATACGTAACATTATCGAACCGAAATAATCCGCAATTAGCTATTAACCTTACCGTTAAACTGGCTAAAATTAGTTTCGCTTTATCTGTTTTAGCCTTACTTGTTTTAAACTGTTTACCTAATGAAGCATTCACCTTTTTATTTGGCAACGATTTTTCCGATATAAAAACATACTGTTTTTTACTTGCTCCCGGTATAGCAGCCTACGCATTTGCAGGTGTATACTTGCATTATTTTTCGGCTACAGGCAATATGAAATTTAACGCCACAAGCGCCTTAGTTGGATTAGCTGTAACACTCCCCTGCTCTTTTATTTTAATTCCACTATTTGGTACAAAAGGTGCTGCTTATACTAATTGTGCGTCGTACATTGCATCATCTCTATTTTTGTTATTTGTATTTAAGAAACAAAGTCAAATTTCCTTTTATGGCTTGCTTTTTAAATGGAAAAAATTACTTCCTTTAACAAATAAACAATAACAAAGTGTGTGGCATTGGCGGTATAATTAAGCTCGAAAACAAATCTATCAATATTATTGATGGAGCTAAAATTATTAGCAAAACGCTGCAACATAGAGGACCTGATGATGAAGGTTTTTTATTTTTTAAGGATGAAGAAGTTATTTGTGGATATGGAGACGATACACAAAAACAAGCCATCAACAACTCATTTAATTTTTCTGCCAAACAACACGTACAACAAATAGAACAAAAGTATACAGGAGTATTTATTCATAGACGATTATCTATTATAGATGTCAGCGAAAGTGGCCACCAACCTATGTGTACTGCTAATAGCAAAATTTGGATAACGTTTAACGGAGAAATTTATAACTATATAGAATTACGTACAGAGTTAGAACAGACAGGCTACACATTTAAAACACAAAGTGATACAGAGGTGTTGTTAAATGCTTATTTGCATTGGGGAAATGAATGCTTACAAAAGCTAAATGGCATGTTTGCTTTTACCTTATATGATATAGAAAATAAAAAACTTTTTTGTGCAAGAGATAGAAGCGGTGTAAAGCCATTTTATTATTATTTTAAAGATGGCTTATTTTGTTTTGCATCCGAAATTAAAGCTTTAAGAGCACTTCCGTTTATAGAAACATCTTTAAACGAGCGGGCTTTACAACATTATTTATTGCACGATGCTATTGAATATGAGCCTGAAGGTTTTTTGAAAAATATTTTTGAATTGCCTCCGTCACATTTTTTAGAACTTAATTTATATACTAAAGACATTCAATTAAAAAAGTATTTTGACGTAAAAATTAACGATGATTTTACAGTTTATAACGAGCACGATTTTTTTACATATAAAGAGAAAACAGAACGCATTGTTACCGATGCTATTATAAAACGTTTACGTGCCGATGTGCCCGTTGGTTGCTGCCTTAGTGGCGGAATTGATAGTTCCGTTATCTCGGGTGTAATTGCCAATCACAATAAAAATTTTAATGCGTTTACGGCAACATTTCCGGGAGAAAAAATTGACGAAAGTAATTATGCAAAAAATGTAGTTGATTTTACACAAGCAAACTGGCATACTGTTACACCAACATCTAAAGAATTAATTGAAGATTTTGATAAACTAATTTACGCACTTGATATACCTGTTTGGAGTACAAGCACCTATGCACAGTTTAGAGTTATGCAACTGGCCAAACATAATAATATAAAAGTTGTTTTAGATGGGCAAGGCAGCGATGAGTTGTTTGCCGGTTACACACACTATTACACTACTTATGTAAATGAGTTGTTACGCAATAAACAATTTAAACAAGCGGCATCTGAAATAAAAAATTTTGGAAACAACTTTTGGCTTTTGTATACAAAGGAAAATACAAAAAGAAAATTGCATTATAACGCAAATAAAAAATTACTAAATACTGATTTTGTAAATACACATACAGAACCTGAAGGTCTCACCAATAGTTTTTCATCGCTAAATGAAAACCTACATTACGATTTTTTTAATCACAGGCTAAAAACTTATTTGCGTTGCGAAGACCGTTGCAGCATGCACCATTCAGTTGAGTCGCGCACACCTTTTGCCGATGATACAAGTTTAATTAATTTGGCTTTTAGTACTCCTTCTTCTTACAAAATAAATAATGGTGTAAGTAAACATATTCTTCGCGAAAGCATGAAAAACTACTTACCCAAAACTGTTTATAACCGCAGAGATAAGATGGGTTTTGTTACCCCGCACAACAAATGGTTGGCTGAATTAGCAGAAAATAAGGCCGATTTACTGCTTTCAAGCAAATTAAAGCCATTTTTTGCTGACCGTTTTTTTGTTAAAACCGACCGTTTAACAAAAAAGTACCACCGTTTAAAAAATACTTCAAATTTTAAAGAAGATACTCTTACCTTCAAAGCGCTTGTGTTTATAACCTGGGCAGACTTAATGAAAATTTAACATACTGATAACCATTAATTTAAGTCTTAACAAAAAACAACATATATTTTACCAAACAATATTATATATTTGCAGGTATAGTTAATGTTTAACCAAATAAAAAAAATCATGAAAAAAACACTATTATTAGGTACTGCCTTAGTAGTTGGCGTTGCGGGTTTTGCCCAAAGCACAGCTAAAAAAGCGGTAAACCCAAAGTATTTAAAAACCCACTCAATGTTGAAGAGCGTTCATATAGCGGATTCAAAACCTGCTGTAATTGAATCTAAACCAGCATCTGCAACCACAGCAAAAAAAAGAAATCAAAACTCAGTTTCTAGTGCTTGTAATAACCAGTTGCCATTTACTAACTCTTTTAACGCTAATGGTGTTGGTGGTGGTGTAACTACTACAGAGCAAAATTGTTTGTCTTATAACCCAGATTTAAATAAAATTGTTTGGACACAACGTGGCTCTAATACTTGGACATCACAAATTACTACAAGTGGTTTTATACAAGCTTCTATTATTGATCCTGTTTCACTTGCTAAAGATTCTGTTATCCTTTATACAGAGGGTACTGATCATGCTCGTTACCCAGGCGGAGCTTTTTTAAATCCTGTAGGTAACACTAACCTTCAAAAAGCCTTTGGTGTTGGTATGGGAGTAGTAACTGACGGTACTAACTGGATTGGTATGGCTTATACAGCTAAACCATATAGCAGTATGAGTGCAGTTAGCCATACAAAAGCTACACCAGATTCTTTATACCAAATTGGTTCAGGTGGACCTTTTGGTTTTGACGTTGGCGGCTTAGCTTATAACGGTGTGCCAGATGTAGATATACAAGCTTTAGGTAGCGGTAGCACAAACAAAGGTACAGTTGTTGCCATTGGTACAATTGGAGATAAAGGTCAATTAGGAACAAACCAACAACCAGGTTATAAAGGAGTTTTTGCTAAAGCTACTATAGATAATACTGGTAAAAATGTAAACTGGACTTTTGATACTACTTCATTAATGCCAAATCTTCATAAAGGTACTTTAGGTTATAACCTTTCAGGATCTCCTCGTATGGCTTTTGGACCAGATGGTTTACACGGTTATGCAGTATTTTTAGGAATATCAAGTACTGTAGCTCATAACTATTCTGACTCTTCAATAACTCCAATTTTATTTGCAACAACTGATGGTGGTGCTACTTGGACTCAAAAATTAGCTGGTTACGATTGGATGGGTCAACACCCGGAAGCTGAGAAAAACGTTGGTAATGTTGCCGGAAAATATAGTGGTTATTCATTTGACCCATATCTTCATGGTTGCGATATAACTGTTGATGCTAACAATGTATTACACTTTGTTACCTGTGTTGATTTAGCTTATTCTCTACCTGGAGCAGGTGGTGTTACCACCGTTGACTCATTAGGAATTTTCTCAGCTCTTTACCAATACGATTATAAAAACTACCACCCAATTATTTGGGATTTTATGACTGATGGTACTTGCTGGTCAACAATGATGGTTGACTCTATAATTAGTGCTGCTTGTAGCAGTGATAATACTGATACAACATACACACATAGTTCATTTGCCGGAACAGCAACATTGCCTGTTACATCTCACATTACTATTGGCCGCTCGGCAGATGGTACTAAAGTATTCTATGGTTGGGCAGATTCTGACCCAGGTGTTACTGGTGTACCATATGATATTCAACCTGATATTTTAATGAAAGCTTATGATGTAAGCACTGGTATGGTTACTGCAACTAAAAATAGCACTAACCTTGGTTACTGTTTCTATCCTTATATTTCTGATATATCTTATTATGATGGTACTAATTGGGTTGTACCTGCTGTTTATACAGTTGGTCACGATATTGCTAACCATACAAATCAAACAACTTATGAGTCAACTACTCAGGCAGATTATTTCTTTAGTAACTGTGGTACATTTGCTAACTCTGAGTTTAATACGGCTGCAAAAGTAAATGCCGGTACATCAAATTGTAGAGTTAGTATTGAGCAGTACAACAATGCTTTTGCTGCTGCAATTGGTAACTACCCTAACCCATTTAATAATACTACTACCATTGCTGTAACTTTAAGCGAAAGCAAAAACTTAAATGTAAAAGTTTACAACGCTATTGGTTCTTTAGTGTTTAACAAATCAGTTAACGGTAACGTTGGCGAAAATACGGTAACTTTTGATGGAAGTGCTTTAAGCTCTGGTGTTTACTACTACACAGTAACTGCCGGTAACGAACAAGCTACTAAAAAAATGATTATCCAAAAATAATTTAGGTTTTACCTAAAATTCAAAAGAGCGGCTTCGGTCGCTCTTTTGTTTTTATATAAAGTCAATTTGACACATCATTTTTTACTGACATTTAAATAACTGAAAAAATGGCCTTAATATTTATATAACATAGTATTGGCACGGAATTAGATTACCTTTGCGCGTTAGAAAAAATTATTAATTAACCCTAAAATAAATATGGCAAAAGTAAGTGTAAAACCATTGGCAGACAGAGTGCTTGTAGAAGCAGCTGCCGCTGAAGAGAAAACAGCGGGAGGAATTATCATTCCTGATACCGCAAAAGAAAAACCAATGCGTGGTAAAGTAATTGCAGTTGGTACAGGTAAGAAAGATGAGCCTATGACTGTAAAAGTTGGCGATTCTATCCTTTATGGCAAATATGCCGGAACCGAATTACAAGTAGAAGGAAAAGAGTATTTAATTATGCGCGAAAGCGACATTTACGCAATTATATAATTTAATTAAATCATTTAAAAACAAATAAAGATGGCAAAAGACATTAGTTTTAATTTAGAAGCCCGCGATGCTTTAAAACGCGGCGTAGATGCTTTAGCAAACGCAGTAAAAGTAACTCTTGGTCCTAAAGGGCGTAACGTTATTATCGACAAAAAATTTGGCTCACCTGTTATCACTAAAGATGGTGTTAGCGTTGCTAAAGAAATTGAATTATCGCATCCGGTAGAAAACATGGGAGCTCAACTTTTAAAAGAAGTTGCCAGCAAAACAGCTGATGCTGCAGGTGATGGGACTACTACTGCTACTGTACTTGCACAAGCAATTGTTACAGCAGGTTTAAAAAACGTAGCCGCAGGCGCAAACCCAATGGATTTGAAACGCGGTATAGATAAAGCGGTTATTGCAGTAGTTGAGAACTTACAAAAACAATCGCAATCAATTGGTAACGAAAATAAAAAAATTGAGCAAGTAGCTACCATTTCGGCTAATAACGATAACGTTATTGGTAAACTTATTGCTGAGGCAATGGGCAAAGTAAAAAAAGAAGGTGTTATTACAGTTGAAGAAGCTAAAGGTACCGAAACTACTGTTGAAGTAGTTGAAGGCATGCAATTTGACCGTGGTTACATTTCTCCATACTTTGTAACTGATGCTGATAAAATGCAAACCGTGTTCGAAAACCCTTACGTATTAATTTACGAAAAGAAAATTTCGAGTATGAAAGAATTACTGCCTGTATTAGAAAAAGCAGTACAAACAGGTAAACCACTATTAATTATTGCTGAAGATTTAGATGGAGAAGCTTTACAAACTTTGGTTGTAAACCGCTTACGTTCTAACTTAAAAATTGCCGCAGTTAAAGCTCCGGGCTTTGGCGACCGCCGTAAAGCTATGTTAGAAGACATCGCTATTTTAACCGGTGGTAAATTTATTAGCGAAGAAGTTGGTTTTAAATTAGAAAATGCTGATTTAACTTCATTGGGTAAAGCTGAAAAAATTACCATTGACAAAGACAATACTACTATTGTTGGCGGCGCAGGTAAAAAAGCTGAAATTACAGCTCGTGTAAACCAAATTAAAGCGCAAATTGAAAGTACAACATCTGACTATGATAAAGAAAAACTACAAGAACGTTTGGCTAAATTAGCCGGTGGTGTTGCTGTACTTTACATTGGCGCCGCTACTGAGGTTGAAATGAAAGAGAAAAAAGACCGTGTTGACGATGCTTTAGCTGCTACTCGTGCTGCAGTTGAAGAAGGCATTGTTGCAGGTGGTGGAACAGCTTATCTACGCGCTATATCTAGCTTAGACAAATTAAAAGGTTTAAATGATGATGAAAACACCGGAATTGCTATTGTAAAACGTGCTATTGAAGAGCCATTACGTCAAATTTGCGCTAACTGTGGTTTAGAAGGCAGTATTGTTATACAAAAAGTAAAAGAAGGCAAAGATGACTATGGTTTTAATGCTCGTACTGAAGTTTACGAAAACTTACTTAAAGCGGGTGTTATTGACCCAACTAAAGTAACTCGTATTGCTTTAGAAAACGCAGCATCAGTTGCCGGTATGTTGTTAACTACTGAATGCGTGCTTGCTGATAAAAAAGAAGACAAACCAGCTATGGGAATGCCGGGTGGCATGGATGGCGGAATGGGTGGAATGATGTAATCTATCTTTCTAAACTTATATACATAAAGAGCCTCACAGAAATGTGGGGCTTTTTTGTTGATAATTAGAGTTTTAGGAAGCAATATTTATATGCTTTACATTTTTTTTATTGGTAAAAAGATATACTTTTGCAGTCCATAAATTCTAACATGTCAGAAGTAACAGAAAAAGAAAAAACTACACCTGCTATAGATGTTGAAGGGCAGTTTGACCGCCTTGAACTTTTTTACGAAAATTATAAAAAGCAAATTGCCATTGGCGCTGCAGCCGTTATTGGCGTAGTAGGGTTATATTTAGCCTTTACCATGTACTATGTGCCTACCAGAGATGCAGAAGCACAAGCCGAAGCATTTTATGCTGAACAATATTTTGAAAAAGATTCATTTAATTTGGCTATAAATGGTGGTAAAACTATTCGTTTAGCTGATGGAACAGATAAAACCATTAAAGGTTTTCAGGAAATTGCCGACGAATATTCTTTTACACCAACAGCTAATTTAGCGCACTATTACTTAGGAGTAAGTTACTTACGTACCGGTAAATTTCAGGAAGCCATTGATGAGCTTGAAAAATTCAGTACAAAAGATGTAGTACTTAACTCAGTTGCTATTGGAGCTATGGGTGATGCTAACATGGAGCTTAAAAATGCTGATGAAGCAATTAAGTATTATTTAAAAGCTGCTGATAGTAAAGCTAATGATTTTACATCGCCTATTTATTTGAAAAAAGCAGGTTTTGCTTATGAAACTAAAGGTGAGTATGCTGATGCGATTAAATTATACGAACGCATACAAAAAGAATACACTAAAAGTACCGAAAACCGCGATATTGAAAAATACATTACACGCGCAAAAGTATTGGGTAATTTATAAGCATATTTTTTAAACCACTAAAAAACGCTCTACAAACAGTAGGGCGTTTTTTTTATCTTTTTTTACTTAACCATTAATTTGTTAAAATCGACCGTTTAAAAAATTAGATTATTATAGCCTATTTAAAATACTATTTTTGTGCAGCCTCAAAATAAAATAATGGTAAAAAAAATAATAAGCCTCCTACTTTTTCTGTTCGCAAGTTCAGTATTAGTAAAAGCGCAAACTGCCAATGTGCGTGGCTTTGTTTATACTAAAGATAACGGAGAGCCTGCCCTGTTTACCAATGTATATTTAAAAGGAACTACGTTTGGCAACGCTACTGATATAAATGGCTTTTTTAATATAACCAAAATTAAACCGGGCACTTATACTTTAGTAGCAAGTTACTTAGGTTACGATTCTATTTTTGAAACTGTTACTCTTACAGCCAATCAAATTGTAAGTAAAAAAATATACCTAAACAAATCTACCATACAACTTACCGAAGTAATTGCTACCGGAGAGCAACAAGCAAAAAAAGAAAATACACAAGTATCGGTAAGTCGTATAGACCCTGTAGAAATTAAAAAATTACCCAGCGTAGGTCAACCCGATTTAGCTCAGTATTTACAAGTTATACCAGGTGTAACTTTTACCGGAGACCAAGGTGGGCAACTATATATACGTGGCGGTTCGCCGGTACAAAACAAAGTGTTGTTAGATGGTATGATTATTTACAACCCCTTCCACTCTATCGGTTTATTTTCGGTATTTGACACTGATATTATTAAAAATGCTGATGTTTATACGGCAGGTTTCGGGGCTGAGTATGGAGGCAGAACGTCATCGGTAATGGACATCACTACCCGCGATGGTAATAAAAAACGTTTATCATCTAAAGTAGCTGTATCAACCTTTGGTGCAAAAGCCATGATAGAAGGTCCTTTAGTAAAATTAAAAGAAAACGGAAACACCAGTTTATCATTTGTAGTGTCTGGTAAAACATCGTACCTGCCAACTACATCAAAATATATTTACCAGTATGCAAATGGCCCTAATGGGTTACCTTTTAGCTACAATGATTTGTATGGTAAAATTTCTTTAAACTCAACTAATGGGTCTAAGCTAAGTTTATTTGGATTCGATTTTAATGATAAAGTTGTTTATCCTAACATAGCGTCTTTTAATTGGAATTCGATTGGTGGAGGCGCTAACTTTGTTTTAATTCCTTCCGGAAACAACACCCTTATTGAAGGAAATTTTGCTTACTCACAATATTTAATTAACGAAACAACATCTGCTACACCTGCCAACAGCAGTAGTATTGGAGGTTTTAACGGAGGTTTTAAGTTTACTAACTTTTTAGGAAGAAACCAGGTTATTTATGGTTTTGAATTATTGGGTTACCATAACAATTTTGACTACCATGCCGGCTATAATAATATTGAAGTTACCCAACAAGGCACATCTACCGAAATTGCAGGTTACGTGAAAGCTAAGTTTGTATCGAAAAACCGCAAACTGGTTATAGAGCCAAGTTTTCGCTTACACGAGTATGCTTCATTGGGGCAAATATCGCCTGAGCCAAGGTTATCGGGTAAATACAATATTAGCAACCGTATACGTTTTAAATTTGCGAGCGGCATCTATTCGCAAAATTTAGTTTCAGCTCAGTCTGATCAGGATGTGGTAAATCTTTTTTATGGGTTCTTATTTAGTCCTGATAACATACAAAGTTATTACACAAAAACTGCTACTTCAAAAGACAGTACACCTGTTGGGAGCAAAATACAACGAGCGAACCATTTAGTAGCCGGTTTTGAGTTTGATTTATTTAAAAATATTGCTGTAAACATAGAAGCGTACCAAAAAACATTTACGTTTTTAACCAACAGTAACAGGTATAAATTATTTAACTCCGACCCACAGCATATTGGTTACTATCCCGACAGTGAAGTGCAGGATTTTATAGTAGAAACAGGCTTTTCGCGTGGTTTTGATGTAACTCTTAAGTACGAAAAAAATCGTTTTTATTTATGGACTGTTTATTCTTATTCGTACAACCGTCGGTGGGATGGCATACAAGAGTATTTCCCCATATTTGACAGAAGAAACAATATAAACATTGTGGCTTCTTACAACTTAGACAAAAAGAAACACTGGGAAGCAAGTGTACGTTGGAATTTTGGGTCTGGATTTCCATTTACTCCCACACAAGGTTACTATCAGCAACTTAACTTAACTAATTACACAAGTAGTTACACTGCACAAAATGGGCAATTGGGTTATGTTTCCGGAAATTTAATGTCGCAGCGTTTACCAACCTATCATCGTTTAGATATTTCGGTGCGCTACAAATACACGATAAAAGACCGTATGTTGCTTGAAATTAATGCAGGTTGCACCAACGTGTACGACCGTGCTAACATATTTTATTTCGACCGTATTACGTACCAAAGGGTTAACCAGTTACCTATTATGCCTAACTTAAATATTGGTTTCACTTTTTAAATTTTAAACAAGTAACCCGTTGTATTAAGCAGGTAGAGGCTCTTTATCTTTAAATATTTTATTGATAAGATTTAAGGCAGGCCCTGTCATAAAGGTGGTTGATAAAGCCATTAAGACAAGAATGGCAAAAATTTCTGGAGACAAAATCCCCAAATCGTAGCCAATATTTAAAACAATTAGCTCCATTAAGCCACGCGTGTTCATTAAAGCTCCTATTGATAATGAGTTTTTCCAGGTTTGCCCAACCATTTTAGCACTTAAGGCGCTTCCTAAAAATTTGCCCATAACTGCGACTGCAATTATTAAAACGCAGGTAAGCCATAAATGACTTTCATTAAGTAAACCAATTTGTGTACGTAAGCCCGTAAAAGCAAAAAAGATAGGTAGCAAAAGCATTACGCTTATATCTTCAATTTTTTCAGTTAGCTGTTCTTTAAACTTAACATTTTGTGGCATAATAACACCTGCTAAAAATGCACCAAATAAAGCATGTATGCCAATTATTTCGGCAAAATAAGCTGATAGTAGCATGATAAAAAAAGATACTGCTACAAGTGTTTTATCCAGCTTTTCTTTTGATATAAAGTTTAAGCTAAACTTTCTTATTGCAGGTTTTATGGCATATAACATGCCTATAACAAATAACAATGCCAGTATAATAGTAAATACAGAGCTAACCATACTACCTGCTTTTACTACTGCAATAACTGCTGCTAAAATGCACCATGCTGTAACATCATCCGCAGCGGCACAGGTAATTGCCATAACACCTAATGGGGTTTTAGTTAAACCTCGTTCTTGTATAATGCGTGCCAGCACAGGAAAGGCTGTTATACTCATAGCTATGCCCATAAACAACGAGAATGATAGAAAACTTACACCTGCAGGAGCAAACGACTCATAAATAAAATACGAAATAAGTACGCCTAAAAAGTAAGGGAAAATTATACTGGCATGACTAACTACAACAGCATCGTGGGTTTTGTTTTTTAGTTTACTAATATCTAACTCCATGCCTATAATGAACATAAAAAAGGCTAAGCCAATTTGACTTAAAAACTGTAGTGCCTTTAAAGAATCTTTAGGAAATAAGAAGGTTGAAAAATCAGGGAAGTACATGCCTATAATAGACGGACCTAAAAATATACCGGCAAAAATTTCGCCAACTACTGATGGTTGGCCTATTTTAACTGCTAACATGCCAAACACACGCGATGCAATTAACACCACAATTATTTGCAACAGTAACAAACTAAGCGGACTTTTTATATTATTTATAAACTGAGTTAGAACACTTGTTTTTTCTGATATAATAACAGGCTTCGTTTTCTCTAACGTTTTTGCATCAGGAGTAACGGTATTGAAACTTGTTTTATTTTTAGGTGAAAGCACAGCCCCTTTATCAATTACAAACCAACTAAGCCCTGCAAACAAACCTATTATAGTTACATACCAAATTAAACTTTTTTTCATACCCAAATTTTACGAAGGTAAAGTTAAAGCATAAATTTTATATTATAATCTAACTTGGTAAAAAATGGAGTAAAATTTAAACCTTGCTTAACCTAATTAAGACAGGCTTTAGGTTAAAGACTAAACCTCTTTTCTTTTAAAAATTTCTTTTCGTAAAACGTACGAAAACAATATGGCAATCAATAATGCAAGTACTCCTTCAGCTAAAATAGTATTGGGTGTACCTATATAAGATGAAACACCTCCAACTAGCAAGCCTCCCAAAGGCTGCATGCCAAAAAACGCCATGGCAAAATAGCTGATAACCCGGCCACGCATAGCAACTGAAACCGTTGTTTGTATAATGGTGTTACTTACGGTTACTTGCGACATCATACCAAAGCCTGTTATAACAGCAAAAAATAAGGCAATGGGTAAATTATTCATATATGAAAATGCTATCAGGCCAATACCAAATATTAAGGTGTTTATAAATAGAATTTTTTTAAGATTAACACCTGGTTTAAGCGATGCCAAAAAAATGGTTCCGCTAACAGCACCCAAACCTATAGCACTATTTAAGTAGCCAAATATAGATGCATTGCCTTTAAAAATAACTTTAGCATATACAGGTAATAATGTAGTAAAAGGTAGAACTAATAAACTAATAAGAGCAAGGAATAAAATTATAAACCCAATAGAAGGTGTTTGCTTTAAATAATCATAACCTTCTTTTAACTCGCCCATTACTTTTTTTGTGTGGACTTGTGGCGTATATTTTGGCAAGCGCATTAATAATAAGGATAGTATAACGGCCGCAAAACTCAAGGTGTTAGTTAAAAAGCAAACACCCGCCCCCAGTTTTTCTAACACAATGCCCGCAACAGCCGGGCCTAAAAGTCTGGCAAGGTTTACCATTGATGAATTAAGCGCAATGGCGTTTGATAGGTCTTCTTTATCATCAACCATTTCATACACCATAGCCTGCCGAGCAGGTACATCAAAAGCATTAATTATACCCAGTAAAACATTAAGCATAAGAATTTCCCAAACAGCATATTGGTTAAACATAACTAATACAGTAAGCAAGGTAGCCTGTATCATGGAGGCTATTTGCGTGAAAAGTAAAACGCGGTAACGGTTATACCTATCAGATACAACGCCACCCAATAATGAAAACAAAAAAGAGGGAAATTGCGTTGTAAACACAGCTACCCCCAACATAAAGGTAGATTGTGTTTGTACATAAACTAACCAGTAAACCGATGTACGCTGCATCCAGGTGCCTATAAGCGAAACTGATTGACCCGAAAAGTACAATCGGTAGTTTCTGCTTTTAAATGCTCTGAATGTGCTTATGTTCATTTTTAGTTTATACCCTACTATTAAGCTTTGCTATAATATCGGCACTTGTACCAACTTCACCCATACGAGGAAAAATAACGTTAACGCTATTGTTATGTGCATCTATATTTCTATCAGTCATAGCATCGGTAGCAAAGCTTATGTTGTAAGCTCGCTCGCTTGCTGCACGTGCTGTGCCCTCAACTCCAATACTCGTTGAAACACCAGCCAACACAATGCCGGTTATGTTACGTTTTTGCAACTCATCGTGCAGCTTGGTGTTGTAAAAAGCGTTCCACGTATGTTTGGTTATAAAAATATCATTGGGTTGTGTTTTAATCTCGTCTGTAATTTCAGCAAAATCGCTGTTAGAAAAAGCCGAAACGTTTCGCATAGCACCGCCATCTTTACGAATATGCTCCTTATCTCCGGTAGGGATAACATTTACTACTACAATAGGCAAACCAGCTTTACGAAAAGCAGCTACCAACTCAGCCGATTTTTCTAATACGTTTTTTATAGGATGAACTACATCCATTTTTACAACTCCTTTTTGCAGGTCTATTAAAACAAGTGCGGTGTTTTTGTCGATGGCTGTTATCATGTTATACGTTTTTTTAATTTAAACTCTATTGCTAAGTTTTTCAATAATGTCGATTGTTTTACCTACTTCTCCTATACGCGGAAAAATAACATTTATGCTATTCGTATGGGCTTCCATTTTTGTATCCGTCATGGCATCAGTAGCAAAGCTTAAGTTATAACCTAACTCACTTGCTGCACGTGCCGTCCCCTCTACTCCAATGCTGGTAGAAACACCCGCCATCACAATGCCTGTTATGCTACGTTTTTGCAATTCGTTATGCAAAGCTGTGTTATAAAAAGCATTCCATGTTTTTTTAATGATAAAAATATCGTCGGGTTGCGTTTTAATTTCTTTTACGGTATCCAGTAATCCAAAAACTGACATAACAAGATTTAGTAAAGTTTGAGTAGCCTTACCTTTTGGTAACCCATATTGGTCTTTACGAGATTCAAGCCAAGCTGCACCAAAAGGGTTTACACTTACCACTACTATTGGCAGGCCAGCTTTACGAAAAGCAGCTACTAAAGTAGCTGACTTTTCAATTACGTCTTTTACTGGGTGTACTGCTTCTCTTCTTAAAACAGCCTTTTGCAGGTCGATTAAAACAAGGGCTGTATTTTTATCTAAAACTGTTATCATTTTATAATTTTACTTTTTCAGCAAATGTCATGCTGCACATTATGCTAATAAGTGCTATGCCAATAAAGAAAATAAGCAGGGTTAGTTTGTTTTTCGAGTTTATTTTACCTCCTTTAAAAAGAAAATAACCAACTACCAAGTTAAATAACGCCCACAAAATATTTACCAATGAAGATGATAGACCTTTACCCGGAGGATCAGCAAAAGGTGAAGGAAAGGCATCGCCAGATATGCCATTTACATAATGTGGAACTACATTAGCTAAAAAAACGCCCGCAAAAAAATGCGGCAATGTAGTTGTACCATTTCACTTGGTTTACTTCTGTGTTTGTATTTTCCATTTGTATAATTTTTATTTCCCTACTCGTTTG
>JABDDQ010000034.1 GCA_013287545.1 Bacteroidota bacterium
TGGGCTTATTGGTAAAGGCGAAGAAACCTATACCTACAAAATGGAAGTTATTATGGGACAAATACAAAAACTGGCTAAAGATAAAAATGTACACTGCGTAACCGAAATTCAAACATCGCTAAACCGGGCCGGAACAACCTTAACGCATGCCGAAAAAATACATGCTGATTTAATTATGATAATGACCGACCAGCACGCCGAATTTTCGAGCATAATTTTAGGAACCTACGCCCACCAATTAATAAACGAATCTAAGGTGCCGGTGTTATGTATTCCGCCCGAAACGCATCCCGAAAATATACCACCCGATAATTTAGGTGGCATGTGGTAGGTGTGCATTAAAGTTTTGTTCTTTATAAGTAAGCATTAAAAAAAGGTCTAGTACTAACCAATAAAAATTAGAAATCATGAAAGCAATTCATTTCGACAAAAAAACTGCAAGAGAGTTAGAGTCTGAAAAATCAGATTTATCTGTTGCGAGCTTATGTAATAGTGCAGGCCTACTAACATGTGCTTGCCTAATAGGCTATTTCTTTTTAATGAACGCGTTTAATTTGCAGGAGGTGCTTGCACTTAGAGCATTTAACTTTTTTATTTTACTGGGCGGTATTTTATGGGCATTTCGTTTTTATAGAAGAGCTACCGAAGAAGATAAAATAGATTATTTTACCGGATTAAAAATTGGCGTTAGAGTTACCTTAACTTCGGTAGTTACATTTGCCATTTTTATGGCTCTTTACCTTGTTTATGATGGCCGCCTTATGTACATCATAAAAGAAAACACCGGCATTGGCGATTATATTAACCCATTAACAGTAGCAGGGGCACTTTGTATCGAAGGGCTTGGCTCAGGCATTATAGTAACTTTTATTGCCATGCAGTATTTTAAAAAAGAGTAAAATACAACTTCGCTAAGTAATTTGCATCTATCGGTTAAAGACTATTGCGGGTAGCTTTTTCTTTTATCGGTTGTGCAAATTCACTTTGCCCCCAATAACTAAAAATAGATTTAATAAGCTCAAAATAATCAAGCGGTTTTATAAAATAGCCTGCAACCTGCAAATTATAACAGTTAATTTTATGTTGTGGGTTCGATGAAGTTGTAAGCACAACAACGGGTATACTTTTTAAATCCGCATCACTTTTTAAAATGGTAAGAAATTCTATACCGTTCATTTTTGGTAAATGAAGGTCTAATACTATAAGGCATGGTTTAGTACTATCTCCATCACGTAAATAGGTAAGTGCGGTTTCGGCGGTTTCAATGGTAATTAATTCAATATCATTATTTACCCTGCTAAGTCCTCTTTTAAAAGTTAAAGCATTAATTCTATCGTCTTCTATTAATAATATCGAGTTTAAACGCATAACTAATTAATCAGGAATTTCACTTAACGACCAATAAAGGTTAATGTCTTTTATTACCTCTACAAACTGTTTATAATCTACAGGCTTTAACATATAGCCGGCAACACTTAAATTAAAACTCTCGGTTTTATCTTTTTCGGCGTTTGATGTAGTAAGTACAACCACCGGTATTTTTTTTAGCGAACCATCGGCTTTTAAAATTTTCAATAACTCTATCCCATTCATTTTGGGCATGTTTAAATCAAGCAAAATAATGCATGGGTTTTCGTTACTTGTATTTTTAAGGTGTTCTAATGCTTCAAGACCATTACAAACGTGTGTAAGCTCATTACTAATTTTTAAATCTTTTATGGCACGCTTTACAGTCATGGCATCTATCTTGTCGTCCTCTACTAATAAAATGGGCCTGTTATTTTTCATAACCGTATTTATTTAAGTTGTTTTTTTAGTGCGAAAAAAAATGTACAGCCATCACCCGGTTTAGATTCTATCCATATTTTACCACCAACGTTATCAATTATTTTTTTAACTACCGATAAGCCAATGCCCGTACTGTTCATTTCATCTTTTGTTTTTAATGTTTGAAATATTTGAAATACTTTTTCATGAAACTGTTCTTCAATGCCGGGGCCATTATCTTTTATAGAAAACAACCAATCATCACTTTGCTCAACACAGTCAATATTTATTTCTATGTTAGTTTTATCGTTATGTTTTACGGCATTCCCAATTAAGTTAGAAAAAACCTGTATCATCGGATATTTTGCTACCTGCAATTTGGGTAAGGTGTTATTTATTTGTATGTGCACATGGGGTGGAAACGCGGCCGTATCTATTACCTCTTTAACCAAAATGTTTAAATCAATTTTTTCTGTTTCTATATCTACTCTTCCGGCACGCGAGTATATTAAAACACCATCTATTAACGATTCAAGCCTTAGCACTCTGTTTTTTAAAAGATCTAAATATTCTTTTCCTGTATCATCCAGTTTATCTTTATAATCTTCGGTAAGCCAATCGGCAAGCGAGGCAATGCCGCGTAAAGGGGTTTTTAAATCGTGAGAAACTATATAAGCAAAACTTTCCAGCTCTTTTATCATGCCTTCCGAGCGTTTGTTTTGCTGTTCAATTTTACGGTTTCTTTCGTGTATAAATGATTCTCCAATAATGCACATGGCATAGTCTAACAAAACATTCATTCCATTACCAACCGATGACATTCTTTCGGCTTCATGGTCATACAAGCGCTTCATAATAGGAATATAGTATCTTCTTACCATGCCTACTATTTCGTACCAGGCTTTAAAATCGAGCCCCATGTGCGCATACTGCACGCCTTGCATCATCGAATATTTAATGTACGGCTCCCAATTATCTTCAAAAATAGCGGCTCGCAACAGCGCATCCGATTCTTTGTTATTGGCTTCACGTATTTCTTGCGGTATGTTTTTTATAAGCGGACCAAATATCGGGTGCTCTTGAAATTCTTTTAAAGATTTTTCCTGAATTTCTTTTTCGTGTTCTTTCGAAAAAGCGTAATAAAGCTTCATGTCTTCTTTTTCTTTAGCAGAAAACGATGGTAACATGTGTTTAAAATCAAAATTATGAAACATAATTGCTAAGCTTTAGTAGTTCGTATTAAAGTTACAAAAAAATAAATCGAAGAAATTTATTGTTAATCATATTTAACAAAACTAAAAGGGTGAAACGACGGTTATTGAGGGTGGTTTGTTTAGGATTATAATTTTTTTTTGAGTAAATTAGTATATCTCTATGAACTAAACTTCTAAAACAAAAAACCATGGAAGCAACCATAGAATCACCTATTAAAATTTTGTATGTAGAGGATGATGAAGTAGATCAAAAAGCTTTCCAAAGACATGTTACAAAAGGAGATTTTAATCTCCAATATGAACTTGCTTCATCAGTAAAAGATGCTAAAGAATTATTGTTAAATAACGAATACGATGTTATTGTTACCGATTACCTGTTGAAAAACGAAACAGGTTTCTCTATTATAGAAGTAGCTAAAGATGTGCCTGTTATTTTTATTACCGGCCAAGGCGACCAGTTGGTTGCTGTTAAGGCTATGAAACAAGGTGCCTTCGATTATATAGTTAAAGAATCTTCTGGGCACTATCTTGAATTGCTTACCACTACCATCGAAAAAGCTTTTTCGTTTAATAACACCCATAAAAAATTAGAAGAGGCCGAGCAGGAAATTAAAAAATTACTATGGGCGCTTGAGCAAATAAACAACTCAATTACAATTTTAGATAAGGAAGGAAAAATTGAATGGGTTAATAAAGGTTTTGAAAACCTGTTTGGCTACGGATTAGAAGACGTGAAAAATAAAAGTGCTTGCGACTTAAGAAGAAAAGATATTAGCAAAAACAAACTCGAACGATTTTTTGCACGCGCATTTAGAAATAAAAATATATTAACCTGCGAATCGCAAATAATAAATAATAAACACGAGAAACGTTGGATTTATACAACCATGACCCCCGTAAAAAACGAAGCAGGTAAATTGGTTAGAGTTATTATAGTTGATACAGATATAAGCGAAAAAAAGAAAATTGAACAAGAACTTATTGAAGCGAAAGAAGAAGCCGAAGAAGCCGCTGTTGCTAAACAACAGTTTTTGGCTAATATGAGTCACGAAATTCGTACGCCCATTAATGGCATTATGGGCATGATGCACATGCTTGAAAACACAGAGCATGCCGAAACAAGAAAAAAATATTTGCAACTGGTAAATTACGCGTCAAATAATCTGCTGAATATTATAAATGATATACTCGATATGTCTAAACTCGAGTTTGGTAAAATGGTTATCGAAAAAATTGGTTTCAATTTGCCCGAACTTGTTTTAGATATTCAAAAATCTATGCAATATCAGGCCGAAGAAAAAGGGCTTCAGTTAAATTGTATTATTGATAGCAACGTGTCGGCTTACGTATACGGCGACCCTGCAAGACTTAACCAAATACTCATAAATTTAGTAGGCAATGCCATTAAATTTACCGAAAAAGGCAGCGTTACCATTTCACTAAAAACGGTTTCAAAACATGGGCACAAGGCACAGTTATTATTTACCGTAGCCGATACCGGTATAGGAATTGCTAAAGAAAAACAAGGGCATATATTTGAATATTTTCATCAGGTTAATTCAGATACAACGCGCCAATATGGTGGTACCGGTTTAGGGCTTGCCATTGTAAAACGCCTGGCCGAAATACAAGGAGGGAAGGCTTGGTTTGAAAGCAGAGAAAATAAAGGCTCCGAATTTTTTGTGCAAATGGAATTTGATGTGGGTTTGTCCGATAAAAAAGATGGTGTAAAAAAGACAGATGATTTAGAAGGTGATTTTTTAAGAGGTAAAAAAATTTTGTTGGTAGAAGATGAAGCACTAAACCAAATGGTGGCTAAATATTTATTAGAAAAAGAACTTGGAGCCCACGTTGAGGTTGTATCAAACGGAAACATGGCCATTAGCATGTTAGAAAAAAATTATTTCGATTTGGTTATAATGGATATACAAATGCCAAAAATGAATGGCTACGATACCACGCATTATATTAGAACCAAATTACCTGCACCACAAAACAACACACCTATTTTGGCCATGACGGCACACGCGTTTAAAGAAGAAGAAGTACGATGTAAAGAAGCGGGCATGAATGATTTTATATCTAAACCAATTAAAATAGATGAATTAAAACATAAATTAAAACTACTTTTAATTTAGCAGGTGTTGAAAGAGATTATATATTTACACTAATAAATATTGTATGCAGTTAAAATGTGCCATTATAGATGATGATTCGTTATTTACTCAGGTATTAGAACATTATTTATCGAGTGTAGATATGATACACCTGGATGGGATTTACCACGACCCCACCGAAGCATTAAATAAAATTAATTTTAAAGAAATTGATTTTTTATTTCTTGATATGGAAATGCCGGGCATGAGTGGCATTTCGTTTCTTACCAGTTTAACGGTCGTGCCGCCGGTTGTGGTTGTATCGGGTAAAAAAACATACGGGGTAGATGCTTTTGAATATAACGCGCTCGATTATTTGCATAAGCCAATTTCTAACGAGCGCTTTTTAAAATCGGTAAATAAAATAAAAACGTTTTTCGAAAAAACTAAAGCACCCGAAACCTCTATACAACAAAATATTTTTATAAAGCACGAAGGTGTGCACATTCGTTTAGCTGTTAACGATATAAATATTATACGCGCAAACGATAATGATGTAACACTGGTTGCAAACGGCAAATCGTATAAAACACATTTACGGTTAAAAGACATTTATGAAATGCTGCCACAAAGTGAATTTATGCAAGTACACAGGTCTTTTATTGTGCAGCTATCAAAAATTGATAAAGTTGATGGCGAGGTAATAGAAATTAATAACAGAACAATACCGGTAAGCAGAACCTATTTAAACGAGCTATACGAAAGATTGCGGATAAAATAAATTACTTAATTTAATTGAGATGAATATTAAAGAACTTAAAAGCTACCTAAATTGCGACGATGCTTTTTTAATAAGTTTAATGCAAAAATTTATTGATGAAGTGGCTGAAATAACCACTATCATAAAAACTGCTGCAAGCAACGAAGATTGGAAAACAGTAAAAACGCAAGCTCATAAAATGTTAAGCTCGGTTAGGATTTTTGAGATGCAGGAAATTATTGCTGTGCTCGAAAAACTGGAAATAGATGCCGATGCTGCAAAAAACCCGGACGCCATAAAAAAAGGTGTTGAACAGCTTTTAAGCTTGGCCGCACAAACTATTTACGATATAACAAATAGCTTAGGAGAAATTAAGGCAGTTAAATAATTTTATACTTTATTGTCATTGCGAGCATAGCGAAGCAATCTCACACAAATAAGATTACCACGCATTCCTCCTCGTAATAATAAACGCAGGTTTATTTTAAAATATCGGGGTTTAAAAATTTAAACCCGTAATGGTCGTTGGCGTGTTGTTGTAAAACATCCAGTCTGCCGTTTGGTTTAAGTTGTTTTAAATCGTATAAATCAGTTCGTCTGTCAAGTAAATTATGTACACTTCCGTGCGACCGAAGTTTTTTAAGCAAATCAAGTTCTACATCAACCACTAAAACCGTTTCTGTATTAGGTGTTGCTTCGGCTTTTATACCATTGGTAGGAAAAGCAAAATCTGCCGGAGTAAACACAGCCGATTGCGCATACTGTATATCCATATTATGCACTTTAGGTAAATTACCTATGCCGCCTGCAATGGCTACAAAACATTCATTCTCTATGGCTCTTGCCATGGCGCAGGCTCTAACACGTGTAAAGGCATTTTGTGTATCGGTTAAAAAAGGAACAAATAGTATTTCCATTCCTTGCATGGCTAATAACCTTGCCAATTCAGGGAACTCAACATCATAACATATCAGTATGCCTATTTTACCTATATCGGTATCAAAAACTTTTAATTTGTTGCCGCCTACTATGCCCCATGCATCTACCTCGGTAGGGGTAACATGTATTTTACAGTATCTTTCTATCGAGCCATCTCTACGGCATAAATAACCTACGTTGTATAATTGCCCGCCTTTTATAAAAGGCATGCTGCCTGTAATAATGTTTACGTTGTAGGCAATGGCAAAATCTATAAATTTATCTCTAAGCGGTTCGGTAAAATTGGCCAAGTTTCTTATGGCTTCAGCTTCGGTTTGGTGGTTAAAATCGGCCATTAAAGGCGCCATAAATAATTCGGGAAATAAAACAAAATCCGAATTGTAACCCGCAACCGTATCCACAAAAAATTCTATCTGCTCGCAAAGCGAATCAAAATTTGAAAACGTGCGCATGCCCCATTGCACCAAACCAAGGCGGGCTGTACTTTTATGTGGCGTTAATGATTTTGTAGGCTTTACGTAAAGCACATTATTCCATTCCATTAAGGTGGCGTGCGTTTTCGACTCCTCATCATCGGGCATGTAATTGCTTAGTAATTTTTTTACATGAAACTCGTTGGCAAGCTGAAACGAAAGAACCTGATCATGAATTTCTCTCAGTTTTACTTTTTGTATATATTCTTTAGGAGTAAGCTCTGCTGAATGTTCGGTATAGTTCGGTATTCGGCCTCCAAATAAAATGGCCTTAAGGTTCATTTTTTCACAAAGTGCTTTTCTGGCATCGTATAAGCGGCGTGCAAGCCGTAGGCCTCTGTAATCGGGGTGTACAAAAACTTCAATGCCATATAGCACATCACCTGCCGGAGCATGTGTTTTAAATGTATAGTTACCGGTTATTTGCTGGTAGGTGTGGTCATCGCCATAAGCATCATAATTTACAATAATTGAAAGCGCCACACCAACTACTTTTTCGTTCACTAAAACAACTATCTGCCCTTCCGGAAAAATTTCAAGCAGTCTCTTAATGTCGTCCTCAGTCCATACTGAAGCATGCCAGTTTTTGTATGCCTCGGTCATTGAAGCGCTTAAACCAAAATAATCATCTAAGGTTAAATTCCTTATTTCTATTTTTTTTACCTCAACGGCTAACTTGGCAGCCGTATGGGTTTTTTTAAAGGTTTTACTACTTGCGGTGCGCATAACATAACGTATTTAGTTTATACTAAAAATCCATCTATACTAAAGTTACGCAATTAAGCAGGCAACCTAAACCGGTTAATGGTAATAGCCTTGCTTTATTAGGTGAGTTGTACTTAATGTTGGGTGAACTGTTTTGATAAAAAATATTAAATTATAGGCTGACTATTTTTTATATTTTTTTGTATCTTAGTTACGTAATGATTAGTCATTAATCATCGAGGTGTATGAAAAGAAGCCGCTTGTTCAGTTGGTTTAAAGATATTTCTATTGCAAAGAAACTTTACTTTACAGTAGGTGTTATGGCTTTGCTTATAGGTGTAGAATTGTTTATGCTTTTCTTTTCTATACACACACTATCATCCGTAAGAGCTTATGTAGAAGGCGAAGGCCTGTGGTCTAAAGCGCAAAAAGATGCATCCTACCATTTACTACGATACGGTATTTGGCAAGATGAAAAAGATTACGAAATGTTTAAGGAGTTTATAAAAGTTCCCTTAGGCGATAGCAAAACCAGACAGGAGTTGATGAAAAAAGACCCTGATATGCAAATAGCACGACAAGGTTTTATTGAAGGCAGAAATCATCCGGATGATGTAAACGGAATGATAAAACTTTTTAGGCGCTTTAATAGCATATCCTATATAAACAGGGCTATTTATTATTGGGGCGAAGCAGAACCGGCTGTACTAAAACTTATTCCTATTGGCGATAGCTTGCATATGGAAATAAACAAAGCTTCTCCTTCTCCCGAAAAAATAAATGAGCTATTGCAAAAAATAAATCCTATTACCGAAAAAGTTACTGTTTCCGAAGATAATTTTTCTTTCTCATTGGCGGAGGGTTCACGCTGGCTCGAAAATATAATTTTAAAACTGCTTTTTGTGATTGCAATCACGGTTGAAATATCGGGCTTGTTACTTACTATATCCGTTAGCAGAAGTTTACAAAATGGCCTATCAGAAATATTGAATGCTACCAACTCTTTTGCAAAAGGAAACCTGGCGGCAAGGGCAAAAGTTTTTTCGTTAGATGAAATTGGTTCGCTGGCATATTCGTTTAATAAAATGTCGGCAAAACTCGAGCAAAGTATTTCAGAGTTAGAACAAGCTCAAACTAAATTTAAAGGCCTGCTCGAATCTGCACCCGATGCCATTGTAATAATGGATAAAGAAGGCATTATAAAACTGGTTAACGCGCAGGCAGAAAAACTATTTGAATACGACCGTAATGATTTGTTATCTCAGTCTATAAATTTGCTGGTAATCGATAGGAGTAAAAACTCAAGCGCTCACCAGGGGAAACATTTTTTTAAATTATCGCACATGCACCGCACAATTTTAAATGTGTATGGGCGTAAAAAAAATGGAAATGAATTTCCTGTAGAAATTAATTTTAGTCCCTTAGAAACCGAAGATGGTTTATTGGTTTCGGTTGCCGTACGCGATATTTCCGATAGAAAATATATAAAAGAATTAGAAAGAAAAAATACAGAGTTAGAACAGTTTGTATATATAGCTTCGCATGATTTGCAGGAGCCGTTAAACACCATTACAAGTTTTATTTCGTTAATAGAAGAAGAACATAAAGATAAGTTGGATAAAGAAGGAGCGGTTTATATTGATTATATACGAGAATCAGCTAACAGAATGACCATGCTTATTACCGATATTTTAGACTATTCGCGAATCGGCAGAAAAAGCCGCTTCGAAATAATGGATTGTAATGAAATTGTTGAGCAGGTTATACGCGATATGAATGCAACTTTGCTCGAAACACATGCGAAAATAACATGCAATAAACTTCCGCTTATCAAGGGGTATCCCATCGAAATACGGTTGCTTTTTCAAAACCTGATAAGCAACGCCGTTAAGTTTCAGAAAAAAAATGTTTCGCCTGTTATTAAAATTGCTGCTTTCGAAGAAAAAGATTTTTGGCACTTTACGGTAGAAGATAATGGAATAGGCATTGATAAGAAACATAAAGATAAAATTTTTGTCATATTTCAGCGCTTGCATAATCTGCGAAAATATGATGGAACAGGTATAGGACTTGCACATTGTAAAAAAATTATCGAACTTCATCATGGTCAAATTTGGGTAGAGTCTGTTGAACATGAAGGAAGTACGTTTCATTTTACCTTGTCAAAAATGGAAGAAAACGCATGAAAAAAAAATTGAATTGTATTTTACTCATTGAGGATAATGAGTTTACAAACATTTTTAACCAAAAACTCATTAAAAACTTGGACATTGCCGAGCAGGTATATGTTACAGAAAGTGGGAAAGAAGGATTAGATTTTTTATTTAACAAAGGCAAATTTGAAAGCAACGAAATAAACTACCCAACCCCCGATGTTATTTTTTTAGACATTAACATGCCCGGTATGAATGGTTGGGAATTTATTGATGAGCTTAAAGAAAAAAAGGATGGGGAGCCTATATCATCTAAAATAGTTATGCTAACTACTTCCCCCAATCCCGATGATGAACAAACAGCAAAATTAATACGTGAAATTATAGCTTTTAAAAGAAAGCCACTAACAAAAATTGTAGTTAATGAAATAATTACTGAACATTTTCCTGATTACGTATAACGTACTGCAACAAGGCTATGTTGTAGAATAATATTGATTCTTTATTACTTCTTGTCATTTCGACCGCAGGGAGAAATCTGTATTTGGGATTGGATTGTTTGCAAATAAAGATTTCTCAGTCGTTCCTTCTTCGAAATGACACAAAGAATTGTTTTTCCACTTTACTATATCAGTTTAAACTTTATCATTTTGAGAATTTTTTTTCTCAAAATGATAAAAGCAACAACGCTTTTTAAGTGCATGTATTTGTGTAAAAAAAATAACTGTCTGTTTAATAACTAATTACATATATAATTACACAACTCTATTTATTGGCACAGTATTGGAAAACAACTTGATGTAATTCGTATTTTTTAAAACGTAGAGTCATGTACATAACAGCAAACATAATAAATCAAGATAGCCCCTATAGAGTATGTAAGTTATTTCAAAATCGTGTTAGGCATTTATCTAATTTTTTAATAAAAACGGTAGGAGTTAATCATCTTGAAAAAAAAGCGCAGGCTAAAAAAATAAAAGAAGGCAAAAGACCCGGAAGGAGTATGAAAGCTGCCGTTTATAATCATATGTTACGTAAAATGAAAAGTAAGCTAAACCTTAAAAACGTTGGCCATGAAAACACAACAGCAACATAAAACATTGGTGCCAAAATTTGGTACTGAAAAAATTGCCCAACTATCAGAAGATACTACTGATGTTATGGCGCTTGACAACGAGGTGAGTTTTGATACTCACTGGAGTTACTCGTACATAATGGATTATATTTTGTCGCACCAAAAAGTTAAAAGACGAAAAGCATAATTACTTGTTAGTTTAATAAAAATAGTATTTAATATTTAAAACAAGAATTATGAAAACGCAAAATCATTTTAAAATTGTAGTGTTAGAAGATAGCGAATTTTACAACAAAATTCTTTCAAAAAAATTACAGAATTATATAGAACCTATTTCTTTAGATAAAGAGTATAGTTACGATATTCAGTCGTATACCAACCTAAACGATTGTTTAAATAACCTTAATCCCGATACCGATATTGCTTTTGTTGATTTTTACCTGGGCGATAGTAAAAACGCATTATATGTAATTAAAAAAATAAAACAAAAATGCTCAAATTGTAAAATAATTGTCATTTCTCAATCTAAAAATACAATGACCGAACTACAAACCATTAGTGAGGGTGCCATTGATTTTATAAGTAAAGATAACGATGCGCTTATGCGTAGCTGTTTTATAGCCGAGGATATAATTAATGAGCGTTTAAATGCTACCCACCAATAACCGGTGATAAATTAACTAATTATTTTTTAATTTTTTAACCTCTTATAAAGCGGTTTTTTTTCGTACTTTAGTGTGTGTATGAATGGAAGACCTTTTACCATATATGTTATCGAGGATAATGAGTTTTTTAATAAACTATTAGTTCATAACCTTTCTTTAAATGCTGATTATTTAGTAAAGGGCTTTCACACAGCCAAGGAGTTTTTAAAAAATTTAGATGATACACCCGATGTTGTAACACTCGATTATGGCTTACCCGATATGGATGGCATCGAAGTGCTGTCTAAAATAAAAACATACAACCCAAACATCGAAGTTATTGTTATATCGGCTCAGGCTAATGTCGAAACCGCTGTTGATTTACTTAAACATGGCGCAAGCGATTATCTGGTAAAAGAAAATGATATACGCCAGCAGTTATTAAAAGTAATAGATAATATTCATAAAAATTTTTACCTCAAAAAAAGAATTTCGTATCTCGAAAAAGAAGTTCAAAAAAAATACAATTTCCAAAACTTTATTGTAGGTAAAAGCCCCGCTATTTTAAAAACAATTGAGTTGCTCGAAAAAGCAATTTCAACCAATATAACAGTAACCATTACCGGCGAAACCGGTACCGGTAAAGAAGTGGTGGCTAAGGCCATTCATTATAACTCTGCCCGCAAAAATAAACCCTTTGTGCCTGTTAACGTGGCAGCTATACCAGGCGAGTTAATAGAAAGCGAATTGTTTGGGCACGAAAAAGGTTCGTTTACCGGAGCTTTAGCGCGCCGTATTGGTAAGTTTGAAGAAGCCAACGGAGGAACACTTTTTTTAGATGAAATTGGCGAAATGGATATTGCTATCCAGGCAAAACTGTTGCGTGCCTTGCAAGAAAAAGAAATTACACGCATAGGAAGCAACGTACCCGTTAAAATAGATTGCCGCATAATTGTAGCCACGCACCGTAATATTAAAAATGAAATTAAAGAAGGCAAGTTTCGCGAAGACTTATATTATAGGTTGTTTGGCTTGCCTATAGAGCTACCACCTTTGCGCGAAAGAGGCAACGATATTTTATTGCTTGCAAAACACTTCACCAAAAATTTTTGCGAAGAAAACGATTTAAAAGAAAAAACGCTTACGCCCGATGCGCAAAAAAAATTACTTGCATATAATTTTCCGGGCAACGTACGCGAATTGAAATCGTTAATAGAGCTGGCTATGGTAATGAGCAATGGTAATGAAATTGATGCGCAAGATATAGCCTTAACCTCATCAGATATACTAAGCGAAACTACAAACGAAGAACTTACGCTGGAAGAATACGACTTACGTATTTTAAATATCTACTTGAAAAAGTATGATGATAATATAAAACTGGTAGCCGAAAAACTAAATATTAGTCAGTCTACCATTTATAGAATGCTAAAAAAGCACTAACCTTTTTTTAATTAATGATGATATTGATGTCTGTGCCCGTAATGGTTTGGGTGGTGGTGCCTGTGTTTGGTAACATGCGAAATAGTATCCTCCTCTTCTTTTTTATCTTTAGCATCCTGACGTACTTTTAGAATAATAAGCAAGGTAAAACCGGCAATAAAAAACAACACACTAAATATAAAAATTATGCTGTGGGTTGGTGCTAAATCTTCTGCCAGTTGGCTTTGCTGAGCCAGCATACTTTGACAAGAAAATAATGCGATGCCTAACAAGGCACCTATTGCTTTTTTTGATGTTGTTTGTGTTTCCATAACGTTAATTTTTAAGGTTAAACAGTTTTATTTAATGAATTGCCAGCATAGGCACATGTACATGAAAAACAAGCTCATTAGTAACGTTTTCTTTAAATATAGTATGAAAAATATTGTGTTTTTTAGGGTTAATTATAAGCAAATCGGTTGGTGCCGATTCTAAATACTCTTCTACACCTTTGGCAACTTTATTTTCGGCAATGTAAACGGTTTTGTGTTTTACAGCTTCAAGCTTTTTTTCTATGTACACACTTGTTCTCGCTTTATCAAAACTTGTTTCTTCGCTGGGTTCTTCCACATTAATAATTTCTAAATTGGCGTCAAAAATTTTACAGAAAGACTTAACCACATTTATAAGTGGAGTTTTTTCTGTTTTTTGCATATCGCAGGCAAACGATATAGTGTGTATTGGTTTATAGCTTACGTTTTCAGGAATAATGAAAGTCGGAATTCCAATATTTCTCGCAACCTTAACCGCCTGACTTCCTATAACATGTTCTTTTATCATGCCCGCATGGCCTGTAATGCCCATCACAATTAAATCTGCTTTATACTTTTTGCTTGCATAACTTATCACATCATAAGCGGTACCCATTTCTGCTTCGCATGTTATAGTAATGTTGTTACTATTTTCCAAAATCAACTCGCTTTTTAAAGCTTCTAAATTTTTTGCTGCTATGTTTTGTAAGGGCATAACTATATCTAACGGAAACATGGTATCCGTATTGGCCACAGGTGCCGAAAAAGCGTTAACTAAAATAAGCTTTGTATCAAAAAACTTGGCAAGCTCTACTGCGTACTTAGCGGCATTTTTAGATGCCAACGAAAAATCTGTAGGAACAAGAATTGTTTTCATAATTACACTTTTTTAGTTATTCCCGGTATTATGGAACCGGAATTACCATTTGATACAAAGGTAAAGCTACTTGGTAGCATATATTCGCCTTACGGGGGCAATTGACTATTTTGCTTGGTGAATTGCAAAATTTACTTGGTAAAATATAACAGCTTAATAACAGTGTACAGATTTTTATATTTTTAAAAAGTATTATATTTGAGTAATATAAATAAGCATGAAGAAAATAATTACAATTTTAGCACTCGTATTTTGTTTAACTACACAGGCTCAAAGCAGCCATGCCTTGGTAAAAGTAGGTGCACTGCAAAACCACCAGAGTTTACAACAAAAACAAATGCCGTTTGGCAAAGCCCACACAAACAACGCCCGTTTAGGTTCAACAAACAATTCTACACAGTCGCAAACGCAAACATTTATCGCTATTTACGATAGCATTTATAACTGGAACTGGGATACCCTTACCTCAGTTTGGAATATTGCGGGTAAGAATATAAATTTTGTGTACGATGCGCACTTAAACATGACCGGCTATTTAAACCTGCAATGGACGGGCAGTGCCTGGTTAAATTCATCGCTATACACTTTTAACTACGATGCCAACAATAACCAAACAAGTAATTTAACACAAATATGGAGTGGCAGCTGGACAAACCAATATTTGCAATCGTATACTTATAGCGCTACTAATTTGCAAACAAGTTCTTTATTGCAATTTTGGAGTAGCGGTGCTTGGGGAAATGAGTATTTAGATAACTATGCTTACGATGCCAACAATAACCAAATTAGTGATACAACAAAAACTTGGAGCGCGGGTGCATGGGCAAATTATTTTTTGAGCTGTTATACGTATGATGCCAACAACAATCAAATAAGCGATACCGAAAAAACCTGGAGTGCCGGTGCTTGGGTGTACAGAGATTTAAAGCTTTACACCTACGATGCCAACAATAATAAAACAAGTTATATATTTAAAATATGGAGTAGTGGTGTTTGGGTAAATGATTTTCAGGAAACTTATACGTACGATGCCCACAACAACGAATTAAGTATGGTAGAAAAAAGTTGGGATGGCACTGCTTGGAGTATTTTGGCAGACAAAGGAAATTTTACATATTATGGTAATAATAATACAAGGTCGCAAGAGTATAAATTTTATAACACCGCAGGCACTAAAGTAAACGGAGGCGATAGTAGTTATTATTTTTTAAACGGAGCTTGTGTTTCATTGGTTCCACACATTTGTATTGTAAGCACCGATAGCGCTTCCAATTATAAATACAATGTTATTTCTTGGGATAATACAGGCTACAGCCATGTAGATAGTTTTATTGTGTACAGATATGATGTAACATCTACCAGTTATTTGCGCATTGGCGCGGTAAGTAAACATGCGTTAAGTCAGTTTATCGATACCGCGTTTAGTATTGGTGGCCCAAATGGAGGAAACCCGCAAGTTGCAGGCTGGCGATATAAACTGGCTATTAGAGATACATGCGGTTTTATTAGTGCGAAAAGCCCTTATCACCAATCTACCTTTGTGCAAAATACCGGTTCTGCTTTTTCATGGACAGCTTATGTTGATAGTGAACAAGTAAATCTTCCTACCGGATATTCGTTTTTAAGAGATGATAATAGCACGGGTGTTTGGCATGTTATAGCTAATGTAGCAACCCTATCATGTACCGACCCAAATTATTTAAGTTATCCTAATGGTAGCTGGCGTGTTGATGCGTTGGGCTTTAATTGCAACCCTACCACCGCCAGACTTGCAGGTTCGGGCAATAATAGTGTTGATGTAGCTAAGGTGCGTTCGCATAGTAACCAAAATAATAATAGAGGTGGAACTACAGGTTTAAAACAGTTGTCCATAAGCAATTCCTCGGTAGCCATATATCCAAATCCAAACAATGGTAGTTTTACTATAGAGCCAAGCAGCGCAACAAAACAAACCATGCAGGTTTACGATGTAAACAGTAAACTTGTATTAAGTCAGCTTGTAAACGGCAAAACAAGTATAGATGCAAGTAGCCTAAGCGACGGTGTTTATACTATAAACCTTATTAGTAATGAGGGCGTGGTAAACAAAAAGCTGGTTATTGTACGATAAGTTTAGCTAACCTATGGTGGCATTTTTGTTAATTGTGCCATCATCATTAACATTTTAAAATCTTCTTTATAAAAGTTCGGCAAACTAACTGTTAAGTTATCGTTATCATACTCAATTTATTGAAAATAAATTGGTTACGCTCTTTTTCCGCCAATTTAAAAATTTGATAAAAAGTGTTAAAAAAAATGTTATTTTTGACTAACTGAACTTTTTACTTCACTACTAAATTTTTTTTATGACTAAAAAACTCTTCGCATCTCTCGTATTTTTTTTAACAATTAAACTACTGGTTGCAAATCCAATTACAACAACAACCGCCTCGCAAGTAGCCGAAAACTTTTTAAAGCAAAACACCACTGTAAAAAGGGTAAAATTGCAATTGGTTTTTACCGAAACATTAAGCACGGGGGTACCGGCTTATTATGTGTTTAATGTAAACAACCAAAACGGGTTTATTATTATTTCTGCCGATGATGCGGCACATCCAATAATTGGTTACTCTACAAAAAACCAATATGTAATTCCAAATAAAAAATCGCCGTTTGCTGTATGGATGAGTAAACGTAAAACAGAAATTGGAACAATTGTAGAAAGACAACTAAACGCCAATGCTGAAATTAGCGGCGAATGGGAAAGATATAGTACGAATAACAGCAGCAATTTACGTATAACAAACCCCAATAGTGTTGCAACAACAAGTGTTAATGCGTTGGTGCAAAGCACCTGGAATCAGGAACCGCTTTATAACGATTCATGTCCCGGTGGCTCGGTTACCGGTTGTGTAGCAACTGCTATGGGTCAAATTATGCGCTATTGGAGTTATCCGGCACATGGTAAAGGCTCCAGTTCTTATTGCGATTGCTCACCTACATTTCAACAAACTTATGGAACCTTATACGCCAACTATGGTGCAGCTACATATAACTGGGCTAACATGCCTTTAAGCATATCGTCTTCAAACAGCGATATTGCTAAGCTGATGCTCCATTGCGGTATAAGTGTGCAGATGGATTATTCTCCTTCTGAAAGCGGCGCTTGGGTAATTAGTGCCGATGATAGCATTTGTGCGCAACGTTCGTACGTTAAATATTTTAGATATAATGGCAACACCATTCAAGGTTTGCTTCGTACTAATTATGCAGATGCTGCTTGGATTAGCTTGTTGCAAAATGAATTAAACGCAGGGCGCCCTGTGCAGTATGCAGGTTGGGATCCAAGTCAAGGGGGGCATACGTGGGTTTGTGATGGCTACGATGCAAGCAGTAATTTTCACATGAACTGGGGTTGGGGCGGAATTGATGACGGGCTTTTTTCTATCAATAACCTAAACCCTGATGTGTATGATTTTTCAACCAAACACGAAGCATTAATTGGCATTCAGCCACTTTCGTTATTTGCTTCAGATGCCGGTGTTCAATCCATTATTAATCCAACCGGGTCATATTGCAATAGTTCTGTTAATCCTTTAATCAGTTTAGAGAATTTTGGTACAGGTACCCTTACCTCATGTACTATTAATTATTATTTAGATAATCAAGCCGTTAAAACACAAAGCTGGACCGGTTCTTTATTAAGCAACCAATCAACCAGTGTAAGCCTTCCTTCTTTTACTACAACAGCCGGCACGCACACACTTACTTGTTATACCAGCAACCCCAATGGAGTGGTAGATAGTAATGCAAGTAACGACCAATCGGTAAGCGTATTTGTAAACGGCGTAAAAGCAGGTTTTACATTTAGTCAAACATCGTTATGCGCGCTGCCTTCTACCGTGCAATTTACCAATAACACATTAAATGGCGCTACTTATGCCTGGAATTTTGGTGACGGTGCTGCCATTAACACAAGCATGAGCCCAAGCCACACGTATACCGCCGCAGGCACCTATCAAATTAAATTAGTGGCACAAGGTTTATCTACATGCCCAAGTTCAGATTCTACTACTTCAACCATTTATATTATAGGCGGTCCGCAAGTTTCATCATGTACACCTGTTGTATATGGCAGCACGTATTATGGCATTCTTAATTTCGCACTTAATACAATAAATAATCCTTCGGGTTATGCCAGCGAAGGGTATAAAGATTTTACCTGTACTAACTCAACCATTTTAACAGCCGGAAACAATTACTCGGTAACAGTTACTACAAACCCGTACTATACCGAAAATGTAAAAATTTGGATAGATTATAATAATGATGGTGTACTAAACGGCACTACCGAATTAGCCTTTACATCTAACGCAATGCTTGGTGCAGCTAACAGTGGTTATATTTTTACGCCAACCAATGCGGTTTTAAACACTCCGTTACGCTTACGTGTTATCGATGAAGCTTCTAACTATACTATTTCAGGGCCATGCTACAACCCAAGCTATGGGTAGGCAGAAGATTACACCGTTATTTTTAATGCCAACACGGCACCGCCCATATGCAATTTTATGGCAAACATAACTACCGTTTTACAAGGCGGCACAGTTAACTTTACCGACCTCTCTAACAATGTACCCACAGCATGGAACTGGACATTTACAAGTGGAACGCCTGCTGCTTCTTCAACCCAAAATCCATCGGTAACGTATAACACATTAGGCACCTACCCGGCTAAACTAAAAGTAAGCAACTCGTTTGGTGCAGATAGTTTAACTAAAACCGCTTACATTAATGTAGTAACGGGCCTTAATATGTGTTCGGTAAACACAACCTCTTTAGCAGTAGGAACGCTGTTTGATAGTGGTGGCCCAAGTGGCAATTACAACAATAACGAAAATTGTACTTTATTAATAAACCCGGGCTGCGCGTCAAGCATCACGCTTTCTTTTCAAAGTTTTAATACAGAATCGTACTACGATGAATTGATGGTATATGATGGTGTAGATGCAACCGGCACTTTACTGTTAACGGCTTATGGAAACTATATCCCTAATAGCGTTACGGCAGTATCAGGTAAAATGTTTATTAAATGGACGAGCAACGCTACGAATACATTTAGTGGTTTTCAGGCAAACTGGACTTCTGTAATGAAAACCAACCAGCCACCGCTTGCACAATTTACGGCTTCGTCATTAAATCCATTATACCATACTACCGTAAACTTTACCGACAACACTACGCAGTATCCTAATTTATGGAAATGGACTTTTGGTGATGGCAATAGTTCAACCATCCAAAACCCAAGCAATTATTATGCAACCTCGGGTACAAAAACGGTAACACTAATTGCTACCAATTGTGTAAGTACAGATACGGTGCATAAAGTGCTTACGGTTCAGCAAGCGCCTGTCATAAAAGTGTCGCCTGATACCTTGAAGGCAACTGTTGGTTGCAGCGATTCGGTTTCGTTGTATTTAAAAATTAAAAACTCAGGCAACGGAAAGTTAGCCGCATCTATTTCGGGTAATTATTCCGACTCGGTTAATGTGTTGGTTTTTACCGATAGCTACAATATAAGCGATTACAATAATGTTATTTTGGCAATGCAGCAGTATTTTACTAAAGTAAAAATTACGCAGTTTATTGGCACTACACCTGCTACTTTACAAACCGCGCTAAGTAAACAAGATGTGTTATTGTTTCCTACACAAAGCAGTTATGCTTATTATTTTAGTACACTGGCAACGGTTGTACAAAATTTTGCCAACCAAGGCGGTATTGTTATTGTAAATGGCGACCCATACAACACAACAAAAATGTACGACATGGGTTTATTTACAGGCAGTTACATGGGCGAAGATTATAGCGGTGTTACGTTAACCGTGTTGGATACTACTAAACAAATTACAAAAAACTTACCGCTTAGTTTCACTTCATCATACTACACCTACTACCACAATATAACTAACACCAATAAAGTAAAATTGGTTACTGTAAACGGGTACGATGTTGTTAGCTATTGTAACAAAGGCGCGGGTAAAGTTATTTACATGGGCTTTGATTATTATAGTTACGGAAATGAAATGAGCCGTTTAATTTCTAACGCGGTAAAATATGCCTTGCCTGATGGTTTATCTAAATGGATAAGTTTAAATAAGTTTACTGATACGGTTGGAGTTTCTACATCCGATTCTGTATTAGTACAGTTTAATTCTGTCGGATATAATGCAGGGCATTATACTTCTTCTATTAACGTACAATCAAACGACTCACTTCATCCGTTTATAACCGTACCATGTATTATGACTGTGCAGGGCAACGCAGGTTATTCGGCCAACCCATCGGGCTGTGTAAATTTTGGAACCGTTATGCAGTACACTACCAAAGCTGATTCTGTATTTATAACAAACACCGGCTGCGATACCTTAAAAATAACATCCATTGTTTCCGGGCTTGGTGTGTACACCAACTCTCCATCAGCACTTACCATTATGCCAGGTTCTACAAAAGGAGTAAATGTTATTTTTAATCCTGTAAACACTGGCACACAATCAACTACATTTACTTTAACTACCAATATTGGCACCAAAACAATTTGTGCTACCGCCAGTGTATCGCTGGCTCCTATATTTAGTGTGAACCCTAAAAATATTTCAGTAAACTTGCAAGCCTGCGGCTCTTCTACAACCATAGCGGTTGCGGCACAAAATAGTGGTCAAGGTATTTTGCTTTATTCAATTCCGGGTAGTGGCAACGCAATATCGCAGGATACCGTTAATGTACTTATGATGACCTATGGTGCTGATATGGTTACGAGATATCCGAACATGGTAACCGCTATTACACAAAATTATCCCAATGCAACATTAACACAACATTTGTATTCAACGCCAAGTGCCTTATCCAACGCTTTGCAAAATAAAAAGGTGTTGATTTTTCCGGCGCAGTTTAGCGGAACAAACTATTATGGGCAAATGGCAACTGTGGTACAAAACTTTGTATCTAACGGTGGTATAGTTATCGTATGCGGCTCGTATGATTTTACTACCAACATTTATGACTTAGGTCTTTTTACAGGAACTTATGTAAATTACACCTACTATGGTACCGTAAACGTACTCGATACAACCAATAAAATTACCAAGCAATTGCCACTTAGTATAAATGCGCAAGATTATACCATTTATCAATCTATTTCAAATTCAGATAAAGTAACATTGGCTACGTATAATAATTACGATGTGGTAAGTTACCGTAACATAGGTTCGGGTAAAGCAATTTTTATTGGCTACGATTATTATTACGACGATATAAATTCGCAACGCTTATTATCAAACTCAGTAAAATTAGCTGCGGGTAGCATCCCTCAATGGATTAGCTTATCAACGTCAGCAGGTAACGTAGCTCCTAATGCTGCCGATACAATACGAGTAACCATAAGCAGCACCGGCTTAGCCGGCGGAACGTATACAGGCAATATTGTTGTACAGTCAAACGACCCGCATAACTCTGCTGATACCGTTGTTTGTACACTTAATGTATCTTACAATCCTTGCGCTAATTTTTCTCACCATACAACTGGTAGCTCTTGTGGTTCTTTAATTGCCTTTAACGATTCAAGCCTTAACCTGCCAAACTCCTGGCACTGGAATTTTGGCGATGGTACAACATCTACCCAGGCTAACCCATCACACACATACACAGCAAGCGGTACTTTTACGGTTAAACTAAATGTTTGTAATTCGTTTGGCTGCGATTCTATTTCTAAAAACATAACCATAAACTTGGGCAACCCTCCATCGGCAGCACTTTGTACACCTGTTGCAACAAACCCTTGTTGTGGTGTAGGCATATTTAATGTACAATTTAATACAATAAATAATGCATCGGGTGCCAGCACCGAAGGTTATAAAGATTTTACCTGTACTGAAAGTACAACCGTTGTTAGCGGCGGAACGTATACTATTTCAGTTACCACCGGAAGCTCTTATTATGAAACAGTGGAAGTGTGGATAGATTATAATAATAATGGTATATGGGATAGTAATGAATTAGTGCTTTCATCCTACGACCAATATCTTACGCATACAGCAACAGTAACTATACCAAGTAACGCCGTACTAAACACACCTTTACGTATGCGTGTAGGCGATGATGAATATAGCTATACAGTTACAGGCTGCTCTACACCGTACGAAGGGCAGTATGAAGATTATACGGTTATAATTTCTCCTAACAGTTTACCGCCTGTAGTTAACTTTTCAGATTTAAATACAAATAGCTGTAATGGTGCTTTTAGCTTTACCGATTTATCTACAAATAACCCAACCAGTTGGCTTTGGAATTTTGGCGATGGTGGACTTTCATCTTTACAAAACCCAACGCACACGTTTGCAAACTCCGGTACCTATACTGTAACGCTGGTTGCTACCAATAGTTTTGGTACGGCTGCATCTTATAAAACAATTTATGTAACTTCAGTAGGGGCTTCAATAAATGTTAGTGGTAGTTATGGGGCAGGCAG
>JABDDQ010000035.1 GCA_013287545.1 Bacteroidota bacterium
AGAAGACACAGTGTTTTTTCTGATTGTGCACAAAGATAAAAATAGTAGTGAAAGTAGAAAGTATCCCCATGATTTCTCCTTTAACTTCTATAATAATTTTACCTTTGCGGCATGATTTTTAGCTTAAATCCCAAAAAACACATTAGCATTTCTGATATTGAAAAAATTGTAACAAGCCATTCAAAACTTGAATTTTCTGCTGATGCTATAAAAAATATAAAAACCTGTCGTGCTTATTTAGATAAAAAACAGGCCACACAAAAAGAGCCTATTTATGGTGTAAACACTGGTTTTGGCTCACTTTGCAACGTAATTATACCAAATAATGAGTTGCAGCAATTGCAAGAAAACTTAGTGAAATCGCATGCTTGTGGCTTGGGCGAAGAAGTGCCACAGGATGTAGTTAGAATTATGCTGCTGCTTAAAATCCGCAATTTTATTTACGGAAAATCTGCGGTTAGCGTGGAAACGGCAAACCGCTTTCTATATTTTTATAACAACGATATTTTACCTGTTATTTATCAGCAAGGTTCTCTTGGTGCCTCAGGTGATTTAGCTCCGCTGGCACATCTTACATTGCCAATACTAGGTTTAGGCGAGGTTTATTATCAAGGTAAAAAAACTACTACATCAAGCCTATATACAAAATTAAAACTAACACCTATTAAACTTCAATCGAAAGAAGGCTTGGCACTTTTAAATGGCACTCAATTTATGAGCGCTTATGGTGTTTGGTGTGTGATAAAAAGCAACCATCTTAACAAATTAGCTGATTTTACAGGTGCTTTATCGGTTGATGCTTTTTTAGGAAGAATAAATCCATTTAGTGAACTTATACAAAATGTACGTCCGCATTTGGGGCAAATTGAAACTGCAAAAGCAGTAAGAGCTTATTTAAAAGGTAGTAAATTAATTACACAGAAAAAGGAGTGGGTGCAAGATCCATACTCGTTTCGTTGTATTCCACAAGTGCATGGTGCTACTAAAGATGTAGTAAGGCATGTGCAACAAATTATTGAAACTGAAATTAACTCAGTTACGGATAACCCAACTGTTTTTCCTGATGAAGATGAAATTATTTCGGGCGGAAATTTCCATGGACAGCCACTTGCTTTGGGTTTAGATTATTTAGCGATGGGCATTGCAGAATTAGGTAGTATATCAGAAAGGCGCACGTATCAGCTTATTTCAGGCATTCGTAATTTGCCTCCATTTTTGGTTGCAAAACCTGGCATCAATTCAGGTTTTATGATTCCGCAATATACGGCTGCTTCTATTGTTAGTCAAAATAAACAATTGTGCTCGCCAGCTTCGGTTGACAGCATTGTATCTTCAAACGGACAAGAAGACCATGTTAGTATGGGAGCAAATGCTGCTACAAAATGCTACAAGGTGGTAGATAATGTGTATAAAATTTTTGCTATTGAGTTTATGAATGCCGCACAGGCACTGGAATTTAGAAAACCTGTTAAATCGTCGCCTATCATCGAAAAAACGGTAGCTGATTATCGTAAAAAAGTTAAGTTTATAGAACATGATAAAATAATGTATGCAGAAATTAATAAGACCCGTACCTTTGTAGAACAATTGAGCTTATAAAATAATTACCATGAAAGTTTATTTAGATAACGCAGCCACTACCAAATTAGATAATGAAGTTTTTGAAGCAATGCTTCCATACATGAAAGAGGAATTTGGTAACCCATCTTCTATACATGCATTTGGGCGTAAAACCCGTTCTGCTATTGAGGGTGCACGCAAAATGGTTTCTAAACTTTTAAATGTTACACCGGCTGAAATTTTCTTTACATCTGGTGGTACAGAAGCTGATAACATGGCTATTGTAAAAGCCATTGAAACTTATGGCATTACACACGCTATATCTTCTAAAATAGAACACCATGCCGTTGAGCACACACTATGCGAGCTTGAAAAAACTGGTAAAATAAAACTTAGTTGGGTAAAGGTTGATAAAAAAGGCAATGTAGATTTAAAACATCTGGAAGAATTATTAACCGCAAATCCAAAATCATTAGTATCGTTAATGCATGCTAATAATGAGATTGGAACCTTACTTCCGTTTAAAAAAGTAGGTGAGTTATGTGAAAAATATGAGTCTATTTTCCATAGTGATACCGTTCAAACCATGGGGCATTTCCCAATGGATTTACGCAATATAAAAGTGCACATGGTAACCTGCGCAGGGCATAAATTTCATGGCCCTAAAGGAGTTGGTTTTTTATATGTTAATCACGCTATAAAATTAAAGCCCCTTATACATGGTGGCGCACAAGAGCGCAACATGCGTGGTGGTACAGAAAACGTATATGGCATTGTTGGTTTAGCTAAAGCACTCGAAATTTGTTTTAGAGACATGGAGGAACACCAAAAACACATCCGTGGATTGAAAAATTACATGATTGAGGAATTGAAAAAAAATATTCCAGGTGTTGAGTTTAATGGAGAAATTGGTGAAAACAGCTTATATACAGTGCTTAACGTGCATTTACCTCCAAGTGATGATGCCGAAATGTTATTGTTTAATTTAGATATACAGGGCATTGCTGCTTCAGGCGGAAGTGCCTGCTCATCAGGTAGCGACCAAGGTTCACACGTGTTACGTGGCTTAGGAGTTGATGTAACTCGCCCCTCAGTACGTTTTTCATTTAGTAAATACAATACTAAAGAAGAGATTGATTACGCCGTTGGTAAATTGGTTGAATTAATTGGTAAAAAAGTATCTGCATAAAAATGTATTACAGCAATAAACATAGTCTGCTAAGTGCCACCAACACCATGAACGAGTTTGGTGGTTCTGAAATATTTATACTGTTTATTGTTGCTTTAATTTTTGGTTTAGGCATATACACTTTGCTTAAATTCAAAAAAAACAAAAACTTTTAGATAATGTATAAACCCATTTTTTTAATATTCGATTTTTTAGGTGGTGGCGAGCTGTTTGTAATTGTTTTAGCTGTTATGCTTTTATTTGGAGGCAAAGGCATGCCAAATTTAATGCGTAATCTGGGTAAGGGCATCCGTCAGTTTAAAGATGCTACAAATGGCATTCAGCAAGACTTGCACGATAATGTAAACACCATTAAGCAAGACCTTAAAAAGCAAGCAACTATTATAGAGGAGCAAACCAAGCATACAGATTAGTTTCTTAAAATCTACATGCAGCAAGCTAACAACCCCCTTCACGGCATCACTTTAGAGGCTATTTTGGTGCATTTGCATAAACAATATGGTTGGGAGGAATTGTCTCAACGTATAAAAATTAACTGCTTTTACGAAAACCCGAGTATAAAATCAAGTTTAACATTTCTACGTAAAACCCCTTGGGCACGTAAAAAAGTAGAAGATTTATATTTGAGAAGTATAAAACATTAAAAATAGCTTTGTTCTTTGTGTTCGCTTTTAATCCTTTTGTCGAAATTGTTGATAAAAAAATCTAATCAAAGTTAAGAAACAGTAAATCAGAGTAGTGGGCTCTAAATTTTAACCAAAACTCAATAAAATTGGGTTGTACAGACTGCCTAACAATAGCAATTTTATTTTTTTACGTATAAAAATCGTGCCAAAAACAAATTTTGGAAGGGAAATCTAAAAATATTTTCAAAAAATGTTCAATAAATTATTAAAAATGTGTTGTTCACAATAAATTTTTATTACCTTTGCCCTCCCTAAAAATAGGAAAGTTATAAAATAGTAGAAAAATCAGCTAATTCAAAGGATTTAAGATGCCAACTATACAGCAATTAGTAAGAAAAGGAAGAACCAAAGATGCTAACAAGAGCAAATCTGCGGCTTTAAACTCTTCTCCACAACGCAGAGGCGTATGTACTCGCGTTTACACCACAACGCCTAAAAAGCCTAACTCGGCATTGCGTAAAGTGGCAAAAGTTCGTTTAACCAATCAGCAAGAGGTTATTGCTTATATCCCTGGTGAAGGGCATAATTTGCAAGAACACTCTATCGTTTTGGTACGTGGCGGTCGTGTAAAAGATTTACCGGGTGTACGTTACCATATCGTTCGTGGTGCATTAGATACTGCGGGTGTTGAAGGTCGTAAACAACAACGTTCAAAATATGGTGCTAAACGCCCTAAAGCAGGTGCTCCGGCTCCAGCAGCAAAAGGTAAAAAATAATATAGTATAGTAAAAAACATGAGGAAGTCGAAAGCTAAAAAAAGATACTTATTGCCAGATCCAAAGTTTAATGATACGATTGTAACTCGTTTCATTAATAACTTAATGTATAGCGGCAAAAAAACTATTGCATCTACCATTTTTTATGATGCAATTGAAATAGTTACTAAACGTACCAACGAAGATGGCATTGAAGTTTGGCGCAAAGCCTTAGCAAATGTTACTCCGCAGGTTGAGGTTCGTTCTCGCCGTGTAGGTGGTGCAACTTTCCAAATTCCTTCAGAGGTTCGTCCGGAGCGTAAAACCGCTTTAGCAATGAGCTGGATGGTTGGTTACGCACGCAAACGCAACGAAAAATCAATGGCTATGAAATTGGCCGGAGAAATAGTTGCTGCTTCTAAAGAAGAAGGTGCTGCATTTAAAAAGAAAGAAGACGTGCATCGTATGGCTGAGGCTAACAAAGCATTCTCACATTTCCGTTTCTAATATTAAAAGAAGAAAGAAAATAAAATGAGCGATTTAGCATATACAAGAAACATTGGGATTGTTGCCCACATTGATGCAGGTAAAACTACAACAACGGAGCGTATCCTTTATTATACCGGTGTTAACCACAAAATAGGTGAGGTGCACGATGGTGCTGCAACTATGGATTGGATGGTACAAGAGCAAGAGCGTGGTATCACAATTACATCGGCTGCTACAACTTGTTTTTGGAACTACCGTAACAATAAATATAAAATTAACATTATTGATACGCCTGGTCACGTAGATTTTACTGTTGAGGTAAATCGTTCGTTACGTGTATTAGATGGTCTTGTATTCTTATTCTCTGCGGTTGATGGTGTTGAGCCTCAATCAGAAACTAACTGGCGTTTAGCTGATAATTACAGTGTAAGCCGTATTGGTTTCGTAAATAAAATGGATCGCTCTGGTGCTGATTTCTTAGCTGTTGTAAAACAAGTGAGAGATATATTAGGTGGTAACGCAATTCCTTTACAAATACCAATTGGTGCTGAAGAACATTTTACCGGTGTTGTTGATTTAATCAACTTCCGTGGAATGGTTTGGAACGAAGAAGATAAAGGGATGACTTACAAAGTTGTTCCAATTCCTGATGATTTAGTTGAAGAAGCTAAAGAATGGCGCGAAAAAATGTTAGAAGCCGTTTCTGAATTTGATGATAAAATTATGGAGAAGTTTTTCGACGCTCCAGAAACTATTACCGAAGCAGAGGTTTTAGCAGCTTTACGTAAAGCTTGTTTAGCAAATAAAATTGTTCCAATGGTTTGTGGTTCATCTTTCAAAAACAAAGGTGTACAAACCATGTTGGATTTGGTTATGGAATTAATGCCATCTCCATTAGATAAAAATAATATTACAGGTACAAACCCTGATACTGGTGAAGAGTTATCTCGCAAACCGGATGTTAAAGAACCATTTACAGCTTTAGCATTTAAAATTGCAACCGATCCTTTTGTTGGTCGTCTTTGCTTCTTCCGCACATATTCTGGTCGTTTAGATGCAGGTTCTTATGTGTTAAACACCCGTAGCGGAAATAAAGAACGTATATCTCGTATTTTCCAAATGCATGCCAATAAACAAAATGCTATTGATTTTATCGAAGCAGGTGATATTGGTGCAGCAGTAGGATTTAAAGACATTAAAACAGGCGATACACTTTGCGACGAAAAACACCCAATGGTGCTTGAAGCAATGAATTTCCCTGAGCCCGTAATTGGTGTAGCTATTGAGCCTAAAACACAAGCTGATTTAGATCGTTTAGGTGTATCATTAAACAAATTAGCTGAAGAAGATCCTACTTTTCGTGTTAAAACCGACCAAGATTCTGGTCAAACCATTATCAGCGGAATGGGTGAGCTTCACTTAGAAATTATTGTTGACCGCTTAAAACGTGAGTTTAAAGTTGAGGTTAACCAAGGCGCTCCACAAGTAGCATACAAAGAGGCAATTTCTACAAAAACTAACCATCGCGAAGTTTACAAAAAACAAACAGGTGGTCGTGGTAAATTTGCTGATATTAATATTGAAATCGGACCTATTGATGCAGATTGGGATGTAGCTAAAAACGGCGAATTACAATTTGTTAATCAAATTACAGGCGGTAACATTCCTCGTGAGTTTATCCCTGCTATTGAAAAAGGATTTAAAGGCTCTTTAGCTAATGGTATTTTAGCTGGGTTCCCTTTACAAAGCTTAAAAGTTACGTTAAACGATGGTTCTTACCACAACGTTGACTCGGATGCATTATCATTTGAAATTTGTGCTCGTGCAGCATACCGCGAATCATTACCAAAATGTAAACCGGTATTACTTGAGCCAATAATGAAAGTTGAGGTTTTAACACCTGAACAAAACATGGGTGATGTAGTAGGTGACTTAAACCGTCGTCGTGGTCAAATTGAAGGCATGGACTCTAAAGGTAAAGCGCAAGTTATTAAAGCAAAAGTTCCATTATCTGAAATGTTTGGTTACGTAACTCAATTACGTACGTTAACTTCTGGTCGTGCAACTTCAACTATGGAGTTTGATCATTACGCTGAAGCTCCTGCTAACGTAGCAGCTGATGTTATTGCAAAATCAAAAGGTAAAGCAGAAAAAGTATAAAACTTTCTATAGAAATATAAAATGAGCCAAAGAATAAGAATAAAATTAAAATCGTACGACTTCAACTTAGTTGACAAGTCTGCTGAGAAAATTGTGAAAACAGTAAAAATGACTGGAGCCGTAATTAACGGACCTATTCCTTTGCCTACTCACAAACGTATTTTCACTGTATTACGTGCACCACACGTAAACAAAAAAGCACGCGAGCAATTCCAAGTTTGTACCTACAAACGTTTGTTAGACATTTACAGTTCATCATCTAAAACTGTTGATGCTTTAATGAAACTTGAATTACCAAGTGGAGTAGAGGTGGAGATTAAAGTTTAGGTACACCCAAAAATCTGAAAACAGTAAAACGAAATCAAATAAAAATAAATAGTAAATAAACAAAAATGTCAGGATTAATTGGTAAAAAAATAGGAATGACCAGCTTTTTCGATGCCTCTGGAAAATATATTCCATGCACAGTTATCGAAGCAGGTCCTTGCGTTGTAACGCAAGTAAAAACCAAAGACCATGACGGCTATGAAGCAGTACAGTTAGCTTTCGACGAAAAGAAAGAAAAACACACTTCATCAGCTATGAAAGGCCACTTTGAAAAAGCAAAAACAACCCCTAAACGCAGAGCTGTGGAGTTTAAACACTTTGAAGCTGCAAAAGGTTTAGGAGAAGTTTTAACTGTAGATCAAATATTTGCAGAAGGAGACTTTGTTGATGTAGCAGGTACATCTAAAGGTAAAGGTTTCCAAGGTGTTGTAAAACGTCACGGTTTTAGTGGTGTTGGTGGTTCAACGCACGGTCAACATGATCGTTCAAGAGCACCAGGTTCATTAGGAGCTTCTTCTGATCCATCTCGTGTATTTAAAGGCATGCGTATGGCGGGCAGAACAGGTGGAACTCGTATCAAAATGCAAAATCTAACAGTAGTAAAAGTTATAGCCGACAAAAACTTGTTAATCGTTAAAGGTTCGATAGCGGGTGCAAAAGGTTCTTACGTAACAATAGAGAAGTAATCATGCAAGCAGAAATATTAAATATAAGCGGCAAAAAAACCAGCAAAAAAGCTGAGTTAGTTGATGCCATTTTTAACGCTGAGCCAAACGACCATTGTATTTACTTAGATGTAAAACAATTTTTGGCAAACCAACGTCAAGGTACCCATAAATCAAAAGAACGTGCTGAAATTCACCGTACAACTAAAAAGCTAAAACGCCAAAAAGGTACAGGTGGTGCTCGTGCAGGTTCAATGAAATCTCCTTTATTTATTGGTGGTGGCCGTGCTTTCGGTCCTCGTCCTCGCGATTACTCGTTCAAATTAAACAAAAAAGTAAAACGTGTGGCTCGTATATCAGCTTTAACATATAAAGCAAAAGACAACGCAATAACTATTGTTGAAGACTTTAACTTTGAAGCTCCAAAAACAAAAAATTACAGTGATTTATTGACAAACTTGAATTTAGCTGGCAAAAAGACACTTTTAGTGTTGCCAGACCACAATAAGAACGTATATTTGTCGGCTCGAAATTTACAAGGTGCTAAAGTTGTAAACGCAACAGATATAAACACTTACGATATACTAAATGCGGGTAACGTAATTATTGCAGAAAGCTCGTTAAAAGTAATTGAAAATATTTTAAGCTAAGAAAATGGAAGTACTTATAAAACCCATCATCACCGAAAAATATACTGCGCAAGCCGATACGTTTAATCGTTATGGTTTTGTAGTAGATAAAAGAGCTAATAAATTAGAAATAAGAGCTGCCGTTGAAAAACTTTATGGCGTAACTGTTATTGGTGTTAACACACAACAGTATGTAGGTAAAGTAAAAACACGTAACACTACACAAGGTGTAGCAATCGGGCGTGTTAACCGTAACAAAAAAGCGGTTGTAACCCTAAAAGACGGAGATAAAATAGATTTTTACGCAAGTATATAATTTTTAAGTAGAAAGAAAATGGCACTAAAAAAATTCAGACCACTAACACCCGGACAACGTTTTAAGTTGGTAGGCGATTTCTCTGAAATTACCACTAACAGACCGGAAAAAAGTCTTATCGGAACTCAGACAAGATCTGGCGGACGTAACGACAGCGGTAAAATGACCATGCGTTATATGGGCGGTGGGCACAAAAAACAATATCGTATTATTGATTTTAAAAGAGATAAAGACGGAATTCCGGCTACTGTAAAAACTATCGAATACGATCCAAATCGTACAGCTCGTATTGCTTTATTACATTATAAAGACGGCGAAAAACGTTACATTATTGCACCTCATGGTTTGCAAGTTGGTGCTACACTTATGTCTGGTAAAACTGCAACACCTGAAGTTGGTAACACTATGTTATTAAGCGATATTCCATTAGGAACTATCATTCATAACATTGAGTTACGCCCTGGTCAAGGAGCAGCATTAGCTCGTAGCGCAGGTTCTTACGCACAGCTTTCGGCTCGTGAAGGAAAATATGCAGTATTACGTATGCCTTCTGGCGAGGTTCGTATGATTTTAATTACTTGTAAAGCTACAGTTGGTTCGGTTTCAAACCCTGACCACAGTTTAGAAGTATCAGGTAAAGCAGGTCGCTTACGTTGGTTAGGCCGTCGTCCTCGTACACGTCCGGTAGCAATGAACCCAGTAGATCACCCAATGGGTGGTGGTGAAGGTAGAGCTTCTGGTGGTCACCCACGTTCTCGTAAAGGTTTAAAAGCTAAAGGTTTAAAAACCCGTTACATTAAAAAAGCTTCTAACAAACACATCATAGAAAGAAGAAAAAAATAATTAATAGTTTAATGGCTCTGTAAAGAGTTTCAGAACAAAAACAAAAAAACATGGCAAGATCATTAAAAAAAGGCCCTTTTATAGACCATAACGTCGCTGAGAAAGTGGAGAAGATGGATAAAAGTGGTAAAAAATCAGTTATTAAAACTTGGGCTCGTCGCTCAACAATTCCACCAGAATTTGTTGGACATACATTTGCTGTACACAACGGAAACAAATTTGTTCCGGTTTATGTAACAGAAAACATGGTTGGTCATAAGTTAGGTGAGTTTTCTCCTACTCGTATATTCAAAGGCCACGCGGGTCACAATAAAAAATAATAATTAGATAAAAAATTAACAATGGGCAAAAGAAAAAGATTAGTGGCTGAAGCTCGCAAGGAGGCAAATAAAACTACCTACTTTGCAAAGCTTAACAGCTGTCCAACATCTCCGCGCAAAATGCGCATGGTATCTGATTTGATACGTGGAAAAGAAGTTTATTTAGCACTTAATATACTTAAATTTAATACTAAACATCCTGCAAAACGTTTAGAAAAACTGTTAACATCTGCAATTGCTAACTACGAGCAAAAAACAGGTTCAAGACCAGAAGAAAACAGTCTTTTTGTAACAGAGGTAATGGTTGATAGCGCTTTGATGACAAAACGTATGTTACCGGCACCACAAGGTAGAGCTTACCGTATGAGAAAACGCTCAAATCACGTAACATTAATAATAGGTTCAAAAAAATAATATAAAAGATGGGACAAAAATCAAACCCTATTGGCTTACGCTTAGGCATTATTAAAGGATGGGATTCTAACTGGTTTGGCGGAAAAGATTTTTCTGATAAATTGGTTGAAGATACTAACTTACGCAAATATTTAAGAGCTCGTTTGCCAAAAGGCAGTATATCTAAAATTGTTATTGAACGTACTTTAAAACTTATTACAGTTACAATACACACTGCACGTCCGGGTATCATTATCGGTAAAGGTGGTAAAGAAGTTGATAAACTTAAAGAAGAGCTTAAAAAAGTTACTAAAAAAGAAGTTCAAATCAATATATTTGAAATTAAACGCCCTGAGCTTGATGCACGTTTAGTTGCTGATAGCATTGCGCGCCAAATTGAAGGACGTATATCTTACCGTCGTGCTTCTAAAATGGCAATTGGTTCTACCATGCGTATGGGTGCTGAAGGAATTAAAATTAAAGTATCTGGTCGTTTACAAGGTGCTGAGATTGCTCGTTCTGAGTGGTATAAAGAAGGTCGTACACCATTACACACGTTCCGCGCTGATATTGATTACGCATTAGGCGAAGCACTTACTTCTTACGGTTTAATTGGCGTAAAAGTTTGGATTTGCAAAGGCGAAATTTATGGTAAACGCGATTTATCTCCAAACCAAGGGATGGCAAAAGATAACAAACGCGAAGGCGGACCAAGACCAGGTGGAGATCGTAACGACAGAAACGATAAAGGCGCTCCAAAATTTAACAAACGCGCACCACGTAAAGAAGATTAATAATTTTTAGATAGAGAATAAGATAGTTTAATTATAGAAAACTTATACAATGTTACAGCCAAAAAGAACAAAGCATAGAAAAATGCACAAAATGAAAATGAAAGGCAACGCCAAACGTGGCGATCAATTAGCCTTTGGTTCATTTGGCATTAAAGCTACACAAGGATGCTGGGTAACAGCTCGTCAAATTGAAGCTGCCCGTGTTGCCATTACTCGTTTCATGAAACGTGAAGGTCAAGTATGGATTCGTATTTTCCCTGACAAACCAATTACCAAAAAACCTGCGGAGGTTCGTATGGGTAAAGGTAAAGGGGCTCCAGAACTTTGGGTTGCTCCGGTTAAACCAGGTCGTATTTTATTTGAAGCAGAAGGCGTTTCTATGGAAACAGCAAAAGAAGCTTTACGTTTAGCGGCTCAAAAATTACCTATCGTAACTAAATTTATCGTAAGAAGAGATTACGCAGAAGAAAAAGCAATTTAATTTCTCAAATAAAAAGAAATGAAACAAAAAGATATCGAAGCACTTTCACTTCAGGAATTGAAAGAAAAAATACAAGAAGAGAAAAGCAACTTGGCTAAAATGAACATTGGTCACCAAATTTCTCCGGTAGAAAACCCAATGACTATACGCACGGCGCGCAAGTTAGTTGCTCGTTTAAGTACAGAGCTTACTAAAAAAAGTAAAGCTTAAAAAATAATAATCGAATAAGATTGAAAATGGAAAATAAAGTAGAAAGCACAGAAGCAACAAGAAACTTTAGAAAAGAAAAAGTTGGTGTGGTTACCAGCAACAAGATGGAAAAATCTATCGTAGTTGCGGTTGAACGTAAAGTAAAACACGCTAAATACGGAAAGTTCTTAAATAAGACTTCTAAATTTGTTGCGCACGACGAGAAAAACGAGTGTGCTATTGGCGACACAGTACGCATTATGGAAACTCGTCCGTTAAGCAAAACAAAATGCTGGCGCTTAATAGAAGTAATTGAAAAAGCTAAGTAATTAATACATCTGTAAGATATAAAAAATGGTACAAAACGAATCAAGATTAGCCGTAGCAGATAACAGCGGAGCCAAAGAAGTGCTTGTTATACGTGTATTGGGCGGAACCAAAAAGCGTTATGCTTCGGTAGGAGATAAAATTGTTGTTACAGTAAAACATGCATTACCATCGGGTAACGTAAAAAAAGGTATCGTATCAAAAGCGGTAGTTGTTCGTACTAAAAAAGAAATTAGCCGTCTGGATGGTTCATACATTCGCTTTGATGATAACGCTTGCGTTTTATTAAACGCTACAGATGAGTTACGCGGAACACGTATTTTTGGCCCAGTTGCCAGAGAGTTACGTGAAAAACAATACAGCAAAATCATTTCATTAGCACCAGAAGTGCTTTAATTACAACGAAAATGGCAGAGAAAAAATTTAAATTAAAAAAAGGAGATACTGTTCGAGTTATCTCTGGAGAGTCGAAAGGACAAGAGGGTAAAATTCTTGAAATTATTACCAAAAAAGACCGCGTATTGGTAGAAGGTGTAAACATGATTTCTAAACACACTAAACCAAATGCAAAAAGCCCACAAGGCGGTATTGTAAAACAAGAAGGTGCAGTACACATCTCTAACGTTATGTTAGTTGAAGGTGGTAAAACAGTTCGTGTAGGCCGTAAAGCTGACGAAAAAACTGGTAAGCTTGTTAGAATTTCTAAAAAAACAAAAGAAGTAATTAAGTAAGATGGCAACAACAAATTATATACCAAGGCTTAAAACCAGGTACGCAGCTGAGATAGTACCGGCTTTAAAAGATCAATTCAAATACTCAAGCGTTATGCAAGTTCCAAAATTGGAAAAAATATGCATTAACCAAGGGGTAGGTGAGGCCGTATCAGATAAAAAAATGATTGAAAACGCGGTAAAAGAAATGACCACTATTACAGGTCAAAAAGCTGTACCAACTTACTCAACTAAAGATATTTCAAACTTTAAACTTCGTAAAGGAGTTGCTATTGGTGTACGTGTTACATTACGTGGCAACACTATGTATGAGTTTTTAGATCGTTTAATTTCAGCTTCATTGCCACGTATTCGTGATTTTAAAGGAATCAACGCAAAAGGTTTTGATGGCCAAGGAAACTACACGTTAGGTATCCCTGAGCAAATTATTTTCCCTGAAATTGATATTGATAAAGTTAGCAAACTTAACGGAATGGATATTACCTTTGTAACATCGGCCGGAAGTGATAACGAAGCAAAAGCATTATTAACAGAATTCGGATTTCCGTTTAAAAAATAAGAAAAGAAGATGGCAAAAGAATCAATGAAAGCCCGCGACGTTAAAAGAAAAAGATTGGGAGATCTTTACGCTGAAAGACGTGCAACACTAAAAGCAGAAGGTAAATGGGATGAACTTCAAAAACTTCCTCGTAACTCTTCTAAAGTTAGACAACGTAACCGTTGCAAATTAACTGGTCGTCCTCGCGGATATATGCGTACATTTGGCATCAGCCGTGTAACTTTCCGTGAAATGGCGCTTAACGGATTAATACCGGGTGTAACTAAGTGCAGCTTCTAAGAATTTAAAATAGAACAAAGAAAAATAAAGTATAACCGTATAATTATCTTGCCTGGCGAGATAAGATACTAAAAACAAAAAAATGACAGATACCATCGCAGATTACCTAACCCGTGTTAGGAATGCAATTAAAGCAAACCACAGAATTGTAGAAATTCCTGCTTCAAACCTAAAAAAAGAACTAACAAAAATTCTTTTAGAAAAAGGCTACATTCTTAACTACAAGTTTGAAGATACCGAAAACAAACAAGGGCTTATTAAAATAGCGCTTAAGTACCACCCAGAAACAAAACAATCAGCCATCAGAGGCTTAGATAGAGTTTCATCTCCGGGCTTACGTAAATATGCCGGCACCGAAAAATTACCACGTGTAATGAATGGTTTAGGCGTAGCAATTTTGTCAACCTCAAAAGGGATTATGACAGATAAAGAAGCCAAAAAACACCATATTGGCGGAGAAGTTTTATGTTATATTTATTAATCTGATAGGAGGAAAAAAATCATGTCACGTATAGGAAACTTACCGATAGAATTGCCGAAAGGCGTTGAAGTAAAGATTGATAAAAACCATGTTACCGTTAAAGGTGCAAAAGGTTCTCTTACTCAATCATTTGATATAGATATTACAGTAAAAGTTGAAGATGGCAAAGTTTTAGTTAGCCGCCCAACTGAACAAAAACGCCACAAAGCTTTACATGGCTTAACTCGTGCGTTAATTAACAACATGGTTGTTGGTGTATCTACTGGTTACAAAACAGAACAGGAGCTTGTAGGTGTGGGTTACCGTGCTACAAACAAAGGTAATTTATTAGACCTAACTTTAGGTTACTCTCACAACATTACATTTGAATTACCGGCTGAAATTAAAGTTACAACTACTGCTGAAAAAGGGCAAAACCCTAAAGTTATTTTAGAAAGCATGGACAAACAACTTATTGGCCAAGTTGCTGCTAAAATACGCTCGTTACGTAAACCTGAACCATACAAAGGAAAAGGTATCAAGTTTGCTAATGAGATTTTACGTCGTAAAGCAGGTAAATCAGCAGGTAAATAATAATTAAGACTATAATTCAAAATATTTAATAAAATGGGACTTACAAAATCAGAAAGAAGACAACGCATTAAAAGAAGAATTAGAAAGCGTATTTCGGGTACAGCTCAAATGCCTCGTCTTTGTGTGTTTCGTAGCAATTTAGCTATCTACGCACAATTGGTAGATGACAAAACCGGAAAAACTATTGTAGCTGCGAGCTCTATGGAAAAAGGGTTTAAAGCAACCGGTAGTAAAACAGAAGTTAGCCACCAAGTGGGTAAAGCAATTGCAGAAAAAGCAAAAGCGGCTGGTGTTGAAGCAGTTGTTTTTGACCGTGGTGGTTACTTATATCATGGTCGTGTTAAATCACTTGCCGAAGGTGCAAGAGAGGGTGGATTAAAATTCTAATTTTCAAAAATAGATTAAGATAATGTCAAAAGAAATAGTAAAAAGAGTAAAAACAACAGATATTGAGCTTAAAGATAAACTCGTAGCTGTAAACCGTGTAACAAAAGTTACAAAAGGTGGTCGCCATTTTAGTTTTGCTGCCATTGTTGTGGTTGGTAATGAAAAAGGCGTTATAGGCTACGGCTTAGGTAAAGCAAACGAGGTTAGCGATGCAATCAGCAAAGGAATTGAAGATGCAAAAAGAAACCTTGTAAAAGTACCTGTATTTAAATCTACCGTTCCGCATGAGCAAAATGGTAAATTTGGAGGCTCTCGTGTGTTTTTAAAACCAGCTTCGGCCGGTACCGGTGTTATAGCAGGTGGTGCTATGCGTGCAGTACTTGAAAGTGTTGGTGTAAAAGATGTACTTGCAAAATCTAAAGGATCTTCTAACCCGCACAACGTGGTTAAAGCAACTTTAGATGCGTTGATGAAAATGCGCGACCCAATTAGCGTAGCTCGCCAACGTGGCATTACAGTTGATAAAGTTTTTAACGGATAATATTTATAGAAATGGCAAAAGTTAAAATTACGCAAGTAAAAAGCGGCATTAAAAGAACCGAAAGACAAAAGCAAACGCTTATTGCTTTAGGCATCAAAAAAATGCACCAAGAAGTTGAAAAAGAAGCTACACCTGCTGTACAAGGCATGATTAATAAAGTAGCGCATTTATTAAAAGTTGAAAATATTTAAAAGATGAATTTAGAAGGATTAAAACCTGCAAAAGGTTCAGTAAAAACAAATTATCGTCGTGGTCGTGGACAAGGTTCTGGCGGTGGTGGAACAGCTACACGTGGTCATAAAGGAGCTAAATCTCGTTCTGGTTACTCAAGCAAACGTGGTTTCGAAGGTGGTCAAATGCCTTTACAACGTCGTTTACCTAAATTTGGTTTCAAAAACGTTAATCGTGTTGAGTATTTAGGTGTAAATTTACATTTAATCCAAAAATTGGTTGATGCTAAAAAAGTAACTGAAATTACGCCTGAAGTTTTAATGGCTAACGGTTTAGCTGCAAAAAATGATTTAATAAAAATATTAGGTACCGGAGAATTAAAATCTAAAGTAACTATACATGCTCATGCATTTTCTGCAGCGGCAAAAACAGCTATTGAAGCAAAAGGCGGTGTTGCAACCGAACTATAATATATGAAGAAGTTTTTAAATACTTTACAAAATATCTGGAAAATTGAAGAGCTTAAGCAGCGCATATTGCTTACGCTTGGATTAATCTTGATATATCGCTTAGGCTCTTATGTAGTGCTTCCGGGTGTTGATGCCCAAGCACTATCAGATGCTCGCAGCCATACCGACCAAAACGGTATTTTGGCGCTTATTAATATTTTTGCAGGTGGCGCATTTAGCCGTGCCTCTATTTTTGGATTAGGGATTATGCCATACATTACGGCGTCTATCATTATCCAATTATTGGGAATGGCAGTGCCTTACTTTCAAAAACTTCAAAAAGAAGGCGAAAGCGGACGTAAAAAAATTAACCAGTTCACTCGTTTCTTAACAGTTGGTGTTACCGCTGTTCAGGCTCCAGGTTACATAGCAACTCAAATCACAAATTTTGCGGGTGTTGTACCTAATCCTACTACATTTTGGTATGCTCAAACCATATTAATATTAGTAACAGGTACAATTTTTGTAATGTGGTTAGGCGAAAAAATTACTGACCGTGGTATTGGTAATGGTATTTCATTACTAATTATGATTGGAATTATAGCTCGTTTACCATTTGCATTCTTCTCTGAGTTAAGTCATCGAGTTGAGTCTCAAGGTGGTGGATTGATTATGTTATTAGTTGAATTAGTATTCTTAGTATTTGTTGTTATCTCTTGTATTTTATTAGTACAAGGTACACGCCGAGTTCCTGTTCAATTTGCCAAAAAGATTGTTGGTAACAAACAGTATGGTGGTGTTAGACAATATATTCCTTTAAAAGTAAATGCCGCAGGTGTAATGCCAATTATATTTGCACAAGCTATTATGTTTATTCCTGCTGCTGTAGCTCAAATGGGCGGTGGCAAAGCCGGAAATTTCTTATCAGCCTTTACAAATCACTTTGGTTTATGGTATAATGTTGTATTTGCTTTATTGATTATTGCATTTACTTATTTTTATACAGCTATTATGGTTAACCCTAACCAATTGGCTGATGATATGAAAAAGAATGGTGGTTTTGTACCGGGTGTTAAACCTGGTAAAAAAACGGCTGAATTTTTAGACCAAGTAATGTCTCGTATAACATTGCCAGGCTCTATTTTCTTAGCTTTAGTAGCTGTAATGCCTGCTTTTGCTATGAAAATGGGTATCAGTAACGAATTTGCTAATTTTTATGGTGGAACGTCATTATTAATTTTAGTGGGTGTTGTTTTAGATACTTTGCAACAAATTGAAAGTTATTTATTAAACCGCCATTATGATGGTTTAATGAAGAGCGGACGCATAAAAGGTAGAACTAACGCAATGCAAGTTCAAAGCTAAAAAGAAAGAGGAAAGAAAAATGTCGAAGCAAACAGCTATAGAACAAGACGGGACAATATTGGAAGCATTAAGCAATGCTATGTTTAAAGTTCAGCTTGAAAATGGGCATACTTTGGTAGCTCATATCTCTGGTAAAATGCGCATGCACTATATAAAAATTTTAGTTGGAGATAAAGTAAAATTAGAAATGTCTCCCTACGATTTAACAAAAGGAAGAATTACATTAAGATATAAATAAACGGAGGGGTCATCCCGGATCATATATAATTAGAAAAACAAAAACGATGAAAGTAAAAGCATCCCTAAAGAAAAGAAGTGTTGACTGTAAAATAGTTCGCCGTAAAGGTAAACTTTACATAATCAACAAAAAAACTCCTAAGTTTAAACAACGTCAAGGATAATCTCTGACCTAAAATAAATTGGGCACAGATAGAAATAATTTTGTAACTTCGCAAACTTTTTAAAATTTTATTAACACATGGCAAGGATTGCTGGTATAGATTTACCAAAAAACAAAAGAGGAGAAATAGGTTTAACCTACATTTTCGGTATAGGTCGCAGTATGGCGAAAAAAATACTAACTGAAGCTGGCGTAGACGTTGGCAAAAAAGTTAGTGATTGGAATGATGCGGAACAAAACGCTATTCGTAAAATCATTAACGATGGTATTAAAGTTGAAGGTGCTCTTCGTTCTGAAGTGCAGTTAAACATTAAACGTTTAACTGATATTGGTACTTTTAGAGGTATCCGTCATCGTGGTGGGTTACCGGTTCGTGGGCAACGTACTAAAACAAATGCTCGTACTCGTAAAGGTCGTCGTAAGACAATCGCTAACAAAAAAATGGCGACTAAATAATAATTAAGTAAGAATTCAAAGAATTTAGATATAAAAATGGCAAAGCAACAATCAGCAACGGCAGCAACAGCAGCTAAAGCTTCTTCAAAAAAGCGTGTAGTAAAGGTAGAAGCTACCGGAGATGCACATATCAACGCTACGTTCAATAACATCATTATTTCATTAACCAATACTGCCGGTCAAGTAATTAGCTGGTCAAGTGCTGGTAAAATGGGTTTCCGTGGTTCTAAAAAGAACACGCCTTATGCAGCTCAAATGGCATCGCAAGATTGCGGTAAAGTTGCCTTTGATGCAGGTTTACGTAAAGTAAAAGTATATGTTAAAGGACCAGGGGGTGGAAGAGAATCAGCTATCCGTTCTTTAGGAACAGTTGGTATCGAAGTGTTAGAAATTGTTGATATTACTCCAATTCCACACAACGGTTGCCGTCCTCCTAAACGTCGCCGTGTATAGTATCTGATTGAAATAATTAAGTTTAGAATTAATAGTACAATAAAATTAAAATAGAGAAATGGCAAGATATATAGGACCAAAATCTAAGATTGCAAGAAAATTTAAAGAGCCAATATTTGGCCCTGATAAAGCATTAGAAAAGAAAAACTACCCTCCGGGGCAACACGGTTTATCTAAAAAACGTGCGAAACAAAGCGAGTACTCTGTACAGCTTACTGAAAAACAAAAAGCTAAATATACGTATGGTATTTTAGAGCGTCAATTTGAACGTATGTTCCATTTAGCTCAAAAAGCACATGGTGTAACCGGTGAAGTTTTATTACAACTTTGCGAATCTCGTTTAGATAACGTAGTTTATCGTTTAGGAATTGCTCCTACACGTGCTGGTGCCCGTCAATTGGTGGGTCACAGACATATCACTGTAAACGGAGAAGTAGTAAACATTGCTTCTTATATTTTGAAAGCTGGTGATGTTGTTTCTGTTCGTGAGAAATCTCAAGCGCATGAAGCAATTGTAACTGCTTTATCAGGTGCAAGCAACAAATACTCTTGGTTAGATTTTGATGCAAAGCATATGACTGGTAAATTTATCAGCCGCCCTGAAAGAACACAAATACCTGAAAATATTAAAGAACAACTAATTGTGGAGTTATACTCTAAATAGTAGTTTTTCTTGTGCTTAGGTTGAGTTTAGAAAATTAATATTAATTAAAACAAAAAATATAATAACATGGCAATTTTAAGTTTCCAACGCCCAGATAAAGTAATTATGTTAGGTTCAACTGAAGTTGAAGGTCAGTTTGAATTTCGTCCTTTAGAGCCGGGTTTTGGTATTACCATAGGCAACGCTTTACGCCGTATTCTTTTATCATCGTTAGAAGGATATGCTGTTACTTCGGTTAAAATAGAAGGTGTTGATCATGAATTTTCTACTATTAAAGGTGTTGCAGAAGATGTAACTGAAATTATATTAAACCTTAAACAAGTTCGTTTTAAAAGACAACTTGATAACCATGATTTTGAAAAAGTTACTTGCAACTTTGCGGGTAAAGAAACTATTACTGCCGGAGATTTATCTAAATTTTTAAGTGGTTTCCAAGTTTTAAATCCTGAATTAGTTATCGCTCATTGCGAATCTAACGTTAAATTTAAAATGGAATTAACCATCAATAAAGGTCGTGGTTATGTTCCTGCTGAAGAAAACAAAGCGGCTAACTCTGCACACGGTGTTATTGCAATTGATTCTATATACACCCCAATTAAAAACGTAAAATTTGTTGTAGAAAACTACCGTGTTGAACAAAAAACTGATTACGAAAAACTAATTATTGATATTGTTACTGACGGTTCTGTACACCCAAAAGAAGCTTTAAAAGAATCAGCTAAAATATTAATTCATCACTTTATGTTATTCTCTGACGAGCGTATTACGCTTGATACAGAAGATAAAAAGAAAGAAAGTGAATTTGACGAGCACACTTTACACATGCGTCAGTTATTGAAAACTAAATTAGTTGATTTAGACCTTTCAGTACGTGCACTTAACTGCTTAAAAGCAGCTGATGTTGAAACATTAGGAGAGCTTGTTGCATTTAACAAAAACGATTTGTTGAAATTCCGCAACTTTGGTAAAAAATCACTTACTGAATTAGAAGACCTTATTGCAGCAAAAGGTTTACAATTTGGAATGAACGTTGGTAAATATTTATTAGATAAAGAATAACATAGTATTGGTACCCTGTACTTCTACAAATAATTAAATAACATGAGACACGGAGATAAAGTAAATAATTTAGGCAGAAAAAGTTCGCACCGCAAGGCAACCCTTGCTAATATGGCCTGTGCGCTTATTGAACACAAACGTATTTTTACTACAGTTGCTAAAGCAAGAGCTTTACGCATTTATGTAGAACCACTTCTTACTAAAAGTAAAGAAGATACTACACATAGCCGTCGTACAGTATTCTCTTACTTGAAAAGTAAAGAAGCAGTATCTACTTTATTTAAAGACGTGTCTCCTAAAATAGCAGAAAGACAGGGTGGTTATACTCGTATCATTAAAACAGGTTTCCGTCCTGGAGATGCTGCTGATACAGCTTTAATTGAATTAGTAGATTTCAATGAAATTTACACTTCAGATAAAAAAGGTGGTGCTACCGAGGCTAAAAAGAAAACTACACGTCGTGGTCGTGCTCCTAAAAAAGCTGCTGCGCCTAAAGCTGAAGGAACTGCTGATGCAGCTGCTGAAACAAAATCAGAAGAGTAATCTAAACTATATAATAACAAAAAAGCCGCAGAATTTATTTTCTGCGGCTTTTTTATTTGAGGTAATTTTTAAGGGGTATCATCAATAAACTTAATATGATGCTTCTTGTTTATTTTGTAGCGTTTTGTGCTTAAAATTTTAATTGCTTCGCCAATTATTACTAAACCAGCACCGATTTCTACATCCAGTAAGCGGAGAATGGGTTTATTGCCATTTATAGCGTTATTTAAAGCATCTAAACCTACATAACCTACGCCACAACCAATTAAAAAGGCAGATGCTGCACGTGTAAGATAATTGGAGTTATCGACCAGAATTTTATCGAGATTTGCATATAAGATTGTAGTTGAAGAATCTATTGTGAAAGATTTATCAGTTACATCAGTAATCGTACCCCTATACTTTTTTTTATCTTCTTTTAGTTTAAAGGTTATTTTGTCTTGAAGATAAAACTTGATTCGATGGGTAGTTGATTTATGTTCGAGGTCTAACGACATAAATTTATTTGATTGAGCAACTAACTCAACCGAAAAAATAAAGAGTATAAAGCATAAAATTTTCACAATAACCGATTAAATAAATATTTTACCCGGGTTTAAAATCGAATTAGGGTCGAAAACCTTTTTAATTTGTTTTTGCAAGTCAATTTCTTTTTGCCCAAACATAATGCTCATATATTCTTTTTGAACAAGTCCTATGCCATGCTCTCCACTTATGGTACCACCTAATTTTTTACACAGGGCAAAAATTTCGGCAATGGCTTTTTTAATGTGCTCACCATTCCATTGTTCGTCAGTCATATTATCTTTTATGATGCGTGTATGTAAATTACCATCGCCGGCGTGACCATAACAAACACTTCTGAAATTATAACGAGCGCCAATTTCTTTAATGCCTTTTACTAAAGCAGGTAATTCAGCACGTTGAACTACAGTATCTTGCTCTTTGCTAATAGCAGTTGCTTTTACAGCTTCGTTAATTTTACGGCGCAGTTTCCAAAGCTCATCTTTTTGTGCCTGACTTTCGGCAAATAAAATTTCCGCAATATTAAATTTGCTAACCACGGTGCTTATAGCTTCCATGTCTTGCATTAGCATATCTAAATTATTCCCATCTACTTCTATTAGTAAATGTGCTTGTATATCATCTTCTAATTTTACTACTGTACTTTGCACATGTTTGCTTACCCAATCTAATGCATCGCGTTCCATAAACTCTAAAGCACTGGGCGTGTAACCCGCTCTAAATATTTCTGAAACAGCTTGACAAGCCTCTTCCGTTTTACGAAAAGGTACCAGCATTAATAAATTATGCTTGGGCAATGGTATAAGTTTTACAATTATTTTTGTTACAATGCCTAAGGTGCCCTCACTGCCAACCATTAATTGAGTTAGATGGTAACCTGTTGAATTTTTTAAGGTGTTGGCACCTGTATAAATAATTTCGCCGGTTGGTAGAACTACTTCTAAGTTTAAGATATAATCTTTAGTAACGCCGTACTTTACACATTTTGGTCCGCCACTATTTTCTGCTACGTTACCACCTAAAAAACAACTGCCTTTACTTGCAGGATCTGGCGGATAGAATAA
>JABDDQ010000036.1 GCA_013287545.1 Bacteroidota bacterium
AACTCTTTTGGGTTTGGAGGAACTAATTCTACCCTAATAGTTAAGAAAGTTTAACATATATTTGTGCTTAATATGACTAAAGAAGAAATTATAGAAAAAACGAACCAGTTTTTAGTAGACGAATTTGAAGTAGATGCTGCAAAAATTACCCCTGATGCCAATCTTAAAGAAACGCTTGATTTAGATAGCTTGGATTATGTTGATTTAGTGGTGATAATTGAAAGTAATTTTGGTTTTAAAGTAGTTGGCGAAGATTTTATTAATATAACCACTTTCCAGCATTTTTATGATTACTGCTACAACAAAGTAACCGAAAAAGCAAGCGCATAACCTTTTCATGCAACAACAAAAATGGCAAGGCAAAAGCTCTGGCGGTGTACTTGGCTATAAAATTTTTGTTTTTCTATTAAATACATTCGGGCTTTCGTTTTCTTATTTTTTTCTACGGTTTATTGCCCTATTCTATTTTTTCTTTTCCAAATCAAACAAAAAAGTTTATCGGTATTTTAAGTCCGTTCAGCACTACTCCGGCTTCAAGGCGATTATAAGTGTATATAAAAACTATTATATTTTTGGGCAAACCTTGTTAGATAAATTTGCCATTTTATCGGGTGTAAAAACAAATTTTACTGTGCAGCGCGATGGGCAGGAAAATTTGGTGAACATTCACAATCAAAAACAAGGCTGTCTTTTAATAAGCGCTCATATGGGCAACTGGGAAATTGCCGGACAATTACTAAACCTATATGATAATTTAAAATTCAACATGCTGGTTTACGATAACGAAGCCGAGCAGATGAAAAAATATATGGACAGCATTTTAAAAGAAAAACGAATAAACCTGATTGAGATACGTGATAATGATATAAGTTACTTAGTTGAACTGCACCGAGCTTTCGGCAAACAAGAGTGGTTGGTTATGCATGGCGATAGGTTTAGAGATGGCGCGCCATTTATTGAAAAAGAGTTTTTGGGTAAAAAAGCGAAATTTCCTGCCGGACCATTTATTCTTGCAGCAAAATTTGGTGTACCTGTTTTGTTCTCATTTTGCTTTAAAGAGAATAATAAAGTTTACCAGCTGTATGCTAAACCCGGTATTCAATTAAAAAAATCGCGCAGCGAAGAAGAAACTCAAGCAGCTATAAAACTATTATCAGATGCTTATATACAAACTTTAGAAGAAATGGTTAAAAAATATCCGCTACAATGGTTTAATTTTTACGATTTTTGGGAGAATTAACTACAAACCACTTATGAGCTTTTTAGTAGATAAAAAAAATATTACCGATTACATTCCTCAAAAACCACCTATTGTAATGGTAGATGCTATTTTAAGCTGTGATGATACAAGTGTAACAACTCAGTTTGAAGTGCAAGCCGATAACATTTTTGTGAGAGATAATTTTTTGCAAGAGCCCGGTGTTATTGAAAATATGGCACAAACCGCGGCGGCAAAAGCTGGTTACGAAGCGAAAAAACAAAACGCCGAGCCTTTTTTAGGATTTATAGGCGCTATTAAAGATTTAAAAATTCATTCGCTTCCAAAGATTGGAGACATTATTAAAACAACCGTTATCGTTAAAATGGATGTAATGGGTATAACTTTAATAGGAGCAACTTCTACCTGTGGTGATACTCAAATTGCGGAATGTGAAATGAAAATTGTAATTCAAAAAACTGCCGATGTACCAGCCTAAAACCATAACTACTACTACTGAGATTATCGTAAAGTTTAGCGATTGTGATGCTTTACAAATGGTGTGGCATGGCAACTACATAAAATATTTTGAAGATGGCAGAGAAGATTTTGGCAGAAAACATGGTTTAGGCTATTGGGAAATTTATAAGCAATCTAACTTAGCAGTACCATTAATTCATGTTGATTGCGATTACAAAAAGTTTGTTGGCTTGGGAGAAAAAATAACCGTGGAGTCAATTTTTATTGAAACACCAGCCGCCAAAATTATTTTTGAGTACAAAATTTTCAACCAAAAAAAAGAGCTTATGTGTACCGGTAAAACTGTACAGGTTTTTGTTGATGCCGTAACTAAAGAATTACTTATTACAGTTCCACCTTTTTACCAGGCTTGGAAAGAAAAACACCTATAAGCGTTTTGAACAAAGCCTTTTTACATAATGCAAACATCATTAGTCCGCTTGGTTTTACTACCAAACAAAATTTTGATGCTGTATGCGATGGAAAAATTGCTATGCAAAACCATACATTTAATGGTGTAACCTACTGTACTGCAATTATTGAAAATAAGTTGTTGGACGAGGTTTTTATACAACAAACCAAATTAAACCCAAAAGAATTTACCCGATTAGAAAAGATGTGCATCTTATCTATTAAGGATGTACTAAACAATTCAGATATAGATGTAAAGAGTAAACGCACACTTTTTATTTTTTCTACCACAAAAGGCAATATAGATTTACTGGAAAATACTAAATCTGAAATTCCCGAAGAAAGAGTTTATTTACACAAAACAGCAGAAATAATTGCTGCTCATTTTGGTTTTACAAATAAACCCATGGTAGTTTCAAACGCCTGTATTTCCGGGCTTTTAGCTATCATTATTGCAAAAAGGTTATTGGCCGACAACCAATACGACAATATAATTGTAACAGGTGCTGATATAGTTTCTACTTTCACACTATCAGGGTTTAATTCTTTAGGTGCTTTAAGTAGTAATCCTTGCAAACCATTTGATAAAAGCAGAACCGGCATTAACTTAGGAGAAGCCGCAGCAAGTGTTTTAATAAGTAATCAACAAAAAGAAGACGGCGTTGAAATTGTCTCAGGATCTTCCGCCAACGATGCCAACCACATATCAGGTCCATCTCGTACAGGAGAAGGTTTATATAAATGTTTACAGAAAGTATTGGTTCATAATACTGCGCCCGATTTTATAAATGCACACGGTACAGCTACGGAATTTAATGATGAAATGGAATCTATTGCTTTTAATCGTGCAGGGTTACAAAACATACTGATCAATAGTTTAAAAGGGTATTATGGTCACACACTGGGCGCGGCAGGAGTTTTAGAAAGTGTTTTTTGCATAGAGGGTTTACGACAAAATAAAATTATTGCTTCCACTGGTTTTGAAAAACAAGGAACATCTATTGAATTAAATATTGCCACAAAAACAGAAAATAAAAAAAGTATAACTTGTTTAAAAACGGCTTCAGGTTTTGGTGGGTGCAACGCAGCCGTTTTATATAAAATGAACTAATGAGTAATTACATTTTATCATATACAAAAATTAAAAATAATTGCTTGTGGCATAATGATAAGCTCGTTTCTAAAATAGGTGAAACAGATAATTTTTTAGAAGAAACATATAAATCCTTAGACTTGGCTTATCCTAAGTTTTTTAAGATGGATGCCTTATCGAAATTAGGTGTTTTATGCGCTGAGCAAATTTTGACAGATGAAAGCATCAGGCTACTTCCAAAAGAAAAAATAGCTGTTGTATTATCTAACAAAAACTCCAGCCTGCAAACGGATGTAGCTTATGCAAAAACAATGCGTGATTTTCCAAGCCCTTCATTATTTGTATACACTTTACCCAACATTGTTACAGGAGAAATTGCTATCAAGCATAAAATTACAGGCGAGAACGCTTTTTTTATTGAACCTACTTTCAATGCTGATTTACTACACAACTACACTGAGCTCCTTCTCCAAGAAAGCGAAGCAGTACTTTGTGGCTGGCTTAGCATAGATGAAAAAACTTGTGACGGCTTTTTGTATTTTGTTGGAAAACAAACGGAAAGCAACCAAAAAAAAATTAACTTTATAAAACATAATCCTACTAACATAACACAACTTTACACTAATTAATTATGGAGAATTTAATTGAGAATTTAAAAAAGCAAATTATTGAACAGTTAAATTTAGCGGAGGTAAAACCTTACGATATAGATGCTTCTGCACCTTTATTTGGTGAGGGCTTAGGACTTGATTCAATTGATGCTTTAGAGTTAATTGTATTACTGGAAAAAAATTATGGATTAAAAATTCAAGAACCAAAAGACGCTAAAAATATTTTTCAGTCTGTAAAAACCTTGGCAGAATATATTTCATCTCACAAAAAATAATTCCAGTAAATGGTATTTGTAACCGGCATAGGCACTATTTCAGCAATCGGAAAAAATGTAAGTGAAACTCTTTCTTCTTTGCTTGAAAGTCGTACCGGCATAGGTAAAATAAACCATTTACAAACCATCCATAAAGACAATTATGTTGCCGGAGAGGTTAATTACTCGTTACAGGAATTAGAAAACTTAGCCGGATTAAAAAATTCGAATTATAACCGAACAACTTTATTAAGTTTATTAGCAACACAAGAGGCTTTAACAAGTGCAGGCATTAAAGATGCTTCTACATATCGTACAGGATTTATTTCAGCAAGCAGCGTAGGTGGAATGAGCCATTCAGAATTATTATATAAAGATTTTTTAGAACACAACCCCCACGAAAATTTTATTGATACGCATTATACCGGCGCCCATGCAACCGACGTAGCTAAGCATTTTGGAATTACAGATTATGTTACAACCATAAGTACAGCATGCTCTTCAGCAGCTAATGCCATAATGTTAGGTGCACGTTTAATTAATAATAATATACTCGATAGAGTTATTGTTGGCGGCGCGGACGCACTTTGCAAATTTACCTTTAATGGCTTTAACACCTTAATGATTTTAGATAAAGAATGGTGCAAACCTTTCGATAATAACAGGAAAGGGCTAAACTTAGGTGAAGGTGCAGCTTATTTAGTTTTAGAATCTGAGCGGGTTGTAAAAGCAGAAAATAAAAAAATAATAGCCGTACTTAGCGGGTACGGAAATGCAAATGACGCGTTTCATCAAACAGCTTCTTCGCCCGATGGGCAAGGTGCTTACGCTGCCATGCAAAAGGCCTTAGAGGTTGCTAATTTTTTTTCCAATAAAATAGATTATATAAATGCACACGGCACGGGCACAGCTAACAACGATTCATCAGAAGCAGCAGCCATACAAAATATATTTAAAAAAAACATCCCTCCTTTTAGTTCTACCAAATCATTTACCGGGCACACATTAGCTGCCGCAGCAAGTATAGAAGCTGTTATAAGCATACTTTCTATACAGAATAATACTATTTTCCCTAACTTAAATTGTGTTACACCTATGCAAGATACCACGTTGTTTCCGGTGACCAGTCTGCAAAAAAACACAGAAATAAATCACGTACTTTCAAACTCGTTTGGTTTTGGCGGAAATTGTTCATCTTTAATTTTTAGTAGAAATTAGATGGTTATATACATTAACGGCACAGGTTGCATATCACATCAAAATACAATTGATGTAGATACTTTTTTGGGGAATAGCCAAATTACCTGTCAACCTTTACTTTTAGCACAAGAGCCAGATTATAAAGACTACGTGCCTGCTAATATGCTTCGCCGTATGTCACACATAATTAAAATGGGAATTGTTGCCGCCAAAATAAGCTTACAACAAGCCGAACTGGAAAATGTTGATGCCATAATTACCGGAACAGGTTTAGGCTGCTTTGAAGACACCGATAAATTTTTAAAAACTATAATTGAAAACAACGAGCAACTTTTAACGCCAACTTCTTTTATTCAATCTACACACAACACAGTAGCAGGGCAAATTGCATTACTTATAAAATGCCACAATTATAATTTTACTTACACACAGCAAGGCTTATCTTTTGAAAGTGCTTTAATTGATGCTGATATGTTTTTAAACGAAAACAAAAACAGCAATGTTTTAGTTGGAGGTTTGGACGAAGCCATCCAACCTTATTACGATTTACTTGTAAAAGCCGGACACATTAAAAAGCAAGAAGATATTATTACAGAAATAGAAAAAAACAAAACTAAAGGCTTTTGTTTGGGTGAAGGGGCTTCTTTTTTCGTACTAAGTAATCAAAAAAATAAAACTACTAAAGCTCAAATTAAAGGGGTAAAAACTTATGCAGCTATAAAAGGAAGCGATGATTTAAAAAATCAATTAGCCATCTTCTTACAAGAATTAAATTTATCTATCAACGATATAAGTCTTTTGCTACCAGGCAATTCAGGGGACGTAGAAGATGATAAAATTTTGAACGAAAACAATAAACAACTCTTTTCAAAAACCGATATAGTTTATTTTAAAAATTTGTGTGGAGAATTTTTTACAGCAAGTGCTTTTGCTTTATGGCTGGCTTCTACCATAGTAGAAAAACAAAGGATTCCGAAAACTTTAATGCACAACAATAACAAAGAATTGAAAAATATTCTGATAATCAATCAATATCGCAATACAGAATACTCTTTTATGTGTGTTTCATCATGCTAACTCACCGCGTTAACATACTTGTTCTTTTTATTTTTCTTTTAGTCTTCGGGGTTTTAATTTATACTTACAAATGGTCTGTAGCCACTCTAACCTTCCCTGTTCTGTTTTTTGCAATAATTGAAGTTGTAGGTGCATCAAAGCTTTCAGCTAATTTTCATTTTAATTCTATTTGCAAGGCCAAAACAAACGAAAAAATTGTTTCTATAACTTTTGATGATGGTCCGCATGGAGAAGCAACTGAAAAAGTGCTTGCTGTTTTAAAAGAGTACAATGTTCCTGCCACCTTTTTTTGCATCGGAAAAAAAATAAAAAATGAAACCTCATTGCTAAAAAAGATAGAGGATGCAGGACATATTATTGCAAACCATAGCTACACACATAATAATTTATTTGACTTACAATCTACTACTAAATTAATTGAGGAGCTTGAATTAACTAATATAACTATAAAAAAAATTATAGGTAAAACGCCCTTGTTTTTTAGGCCTCCGTACGGAGTTGCAACACCTGCACTTGGCAGGGCTATCCGAAAAAACAACATGGTTTCTGTTGGATGGAATATTCGCTCGTTCGATACTTCTATAAAAAATTCTGAAAAAATATTTGAAAAAATAAAACCACAAATAAAACCCGGCTCTATTGTTTTATTACACGATAGGGTTGAAGGTTGCGATATAGTTGTTAGGCTTTTACTAAATTATTTAAAAGAAAACCACTATACCGTAGTAAATTTAGACAAACTGATAAACCAACCCGCTTATGCTTAAACAAAATTTATATTTACTGTTTTGTTTCGTTTCTATCTCGGTATTTGCACAACCGAGCTTTAAAACAGTAAAAGACACTATTTTATTGAAAGAAAAAATAAACGCTATCTCTAAAGAAACTAACTCGCTTGAAAGTGATTTTACACAGGTAAAAACACTTAGTATGTTGTCTGAAAAAATTACCAGTAAAGGGCATTTTTGCTTTAAAAAAGACAACCTTTTACGTTGGGAGTATGTGAACCCTTATACATATATAATTGTAATAAATAAAGACAAAGTGCTTATAAAAGATGAAACCAAATTAAAGAAGTACGACATGAATTCTAATAAGGTTTTCAAAGAAATCAATGATATTATGATTTCTTGTATTAATGGAAATATATTGGCATCTAATAAATTTAAAATTGCCTATGGAGAAAACGACAAAAGCTATAGACTTGAATTAACGCCACTCGTAAAAGGCATGAAAGAAAGTTTGAAAAAAATTTACATGTATTTTGATAAAGCTGTAACTTCGGTAATTAAACTCGAAATGGTAGAAACAACAGATGATTTTACTATTATCGATTTTACAAACAAAAAAGTAAATGGCAATATTCCGGCTGAAAAATTTATACTTAAGTAGTCTTTTTATTCTACTTACAAGCTGTGCCATTCCGTTAAAATACAAGTTAGCCGACCAAAGAAAAATTACTACAAGTGATGTTAAACCACTTGTTTCGGCTGACAACACAATGCTTTATAAAACGCAAATTTTTCTGTTTAACAAGTATTATACAGGTTTATTACTGCACAAACAAACAGACAGCGCAACATCACACCTTGTTTTTGTAACCGAGCTTGGCATGAAAATGTTTGATATACAGATAAAAAAAGACAGTTTAAAAATGGTTTATTGTTTTGGACCTATGAATAAACCAAAAATTACAAACCTATTAGAAACAGACATGGGTTCGATTTTGTTGTATCAACTAATAAACAAAACAAGTAAAATATATGTAAACAAAAAACAAGAAAATACGCTGTACACAACAAAAGCAAACGGTAAAAAATATTTATATTATACGCAAGCAAATTCAAACAGAATAGCCAAATCTTTAGTAAAGGGGAAATTATTTACTAAACAAAAAACTGTGTATAAATTTGGGCCTGATAATTTGCCCGAAAGTGTATCTTTAAAGCATAAAGGATTGTTACGTTTAAAAATTAAATTAAACAGAATAACCACAACTAAAGCAAATGATTAAACCGCTACTTGAAGATTTTTATACCGAGATTGCCGCTACTGATTTAACTACTGAAAATACATTTACCGCTACAGTAGAGTTAAACCCCGAGCATAAAATATATAAAGGACATTTTCCTGAAATTCCTGTTGCTCCGGGCGTTTCTTTAATTCAATTGATACAAGAAGTTTTAGCAAAAAAAATTAACCAGGAGCTAACTTTAAAGGAAGGCGGCAACATTAAGTTTTTAGCTATGATAAATCCTTTAAAAGAAAATAGAGTGGCTATTTCTTTCAATATTCTATCAACTGGAAAAGAGGTTGATGTTACCGCAAATATTTCAGGCAAAGAAACAATTTATGTAAAATTTAAAGGAAAGTTCAACATCAAGTAAATTCCGTTTCTAACATGAGCTACGCCTGCCGTTTAAATAATTTTTTTGAAGAACAACGTTGCTGCGTACTTATACCCACTTATAATAATCAAAAAACACTTGAAAAAGTAATTACTGATACCCTCGAATACACAAACCATATTGTGGTTGTAAACGACGGGTCAACTGATACAACTCCTCAAATCTTAGAGAAGTTTAAAGGCGTAATTTCTGTTGTAAACTTTCCTGAAAATCATGGTAAAGGCGCCGCTTTACGAGAGGGGTTTAAGTTTGCCTTGGGGAAAAATTATCAATATGCCATCAGTATTGATAGTGATGGGCAACATTATCCAGAGGATTTAGAGGCATTCCTTATTAAAATTAAAGAGCAACCCAATGCACTTATTATTGGTGCCAGAAATATGGAACAGGCAAGCGTGCCCGGCAAAAGCAGTTTCGGAAACAAGTTTTCTAACTTTTGGTTTGAATTAGAAACCGGAATTAAAATGCCTGATACTCAATCAGGGTATCGTTTGTATCCTATAGAAAAATTAAAAAATATTTCTTTTTACACCTCTCGTTTCGAATTTGAAATAGAAGTTATTGTAAAAGCTGCCTGGGCAGGCATAGCGGTTGTTCCATTACCTGTTGGGGTTTTTTACCCAACTAAGGAAGAAAGGGTTTCTCACTTTCGTCCTACTAAAGATTTTTTCAGAATAAGTGTTTTAAACACTTGCTTGGTTCCGTTGGCAATTATTTGGTATCGTCCAAAACTGTTTATTAAAAACCTGACTATAGCAAACATTAAAAAATATTTTAAAAATGCTTTCTTTAATAAAGAAGAATCCGTTTTAAAAAAATCTTTATCGGTTAGTCTGGGTATTTTTTTTGGCATAATTCCCATTTTAGGATTCCAAGTAATTTCAGCCATTGCAACAGCTCACCTCTTAAAACTAAATAAAGCCATTGTATTGGTAGCTATAAACATTAGCCTCCCTCCAATGATTCCACCACTGGTATACGCAAGTTTTAAAATGGGAGAATTAATTACGCAAACAAAAAGTACATTTTCATTTAGCCATATTAGTTCTAAAAACATTGAAACAGACGCTTATCTCTTTATAATAGGCTCTTGTTGTTTGGCTGTGTTACTTGCTATTATAGCAGGATTACTAACGTATATTTCATTAACATTTATAAGAAATAAGAAAAAAAACGCTCAGAGTTCGCTTCAATAAACCATGCTCCTATACCGCATATATCAATTTTTTCATAAACACCTTTTTCTATTGGCGACAACTATTTTAATATGTATTGGAGTAGTAGGTTATTTTGCTTCAAAAATAAAAATTGAAGAAGACATCACTCGTTTTATACCGAAGGATAAAAAAGTAAACAACATAAATGATATACTAAACAGTTTAAAAATTAAAGATAAACTGGTAGTAAATATTTATAATACCGATACAACTATCGTAAATTCTGAAAGTATAAAGACTACCGCCGATGCGCTCGCAGATACTCTACTTAAAAAATTCGGAAACAGCTATATAAAAGAAATAAAATACAAAATAGCTGACGACAATGTAGCTAACCTATATCAAACGTTTTACAATCATCTACCTGTTTTTTTAGATGATAAGGATTATCAGCAAATTGAAAAAAACATTCAAAAAGACTCCATAAAACAGATTCTGCAAAACGATTACAAAACTTTACTATCGCCAACAGGCATGGTGTTTGGCAAGTTCATCAAAAAAGATCCTCTTAACATAGTGCCTCTGGTCTTAAAAAAACTAAAGGGTTTACAGTATGATGAAAACTTTGATTTAAACGATGGTTACATTTTTACTAAGAATAATAAAAATCTCCTCTTTTTAATTACACCTTCAGTTGCCTCTAATGAGTACGCGGCTAATAAAAAGTTTCTTGCTTTTTTAGATAGTATTATTCCTGTATTAGAGAGCAGAAATCAAGTTAAAATAGAATATTTTGGTACGGCAGCAGTTTCTTTAGCAAACTCCGAGCAAATAAAAAAAGACTCTATACTAACCTCTATACTTGCGCTTATACTTATTGCTTTAATCTTAATTTTATATTTCAGGCGCATTCTTATAATGGTTTTCATATTGCTGCCTGTAGCATTTGGAGCCGTTTTTTCATTAGCGCTAATTTATATACTAAAAGGTGAAGTATCTGCCATAGCCTTAGGTGCAGGTTCTATTGTTTTAGGAATTGCCATTAATTACTCTCTACATTTTTTCGCGCATTTTAAACACGAGCAATCGGTTGAACGCGTTCTAAAAGACTTAACTGCCCCTATGTTATTAGGCTGTACTACAACTGTTGCAGCCTTTTTAGCATTGCAGTTTGCAAAATCTGAAGCTATGCATGATTTTGGTTTATTTGCCGGATGCAGCTTAATTGGTGCCGTGTTGTTTTCTATTATTGTGCTGCCGCATCTTCTAAAAAAAGATAAAAACCGAGAGCAAACCACAGAGGAAAATAAATCAGTTTGGATGGAGAAAATTATCTCCTATCAACTTCATAAAAATAAATTCGTGTTGGTTATTTTTGGGCTACTTACTTTGCTGTTTTCATATACTGCCCGTAATGTGAGTTTTGAAAGTGATATGATGAAGGTTAATTATCAACCTGAAAAATTAGTTTTAGCCGAACAACATTTAAACGCACTCAACAAATTCTCACTTCGTTCAGTATATGTTATTTCAAACGGAAGGGATGTTAATGAGGCCTTAAAAGCGCACGAACAAGCTGTTACAAAACTTCAGCAATTAAAAAAAGACAATGTTGTTGCCAAATATTCTTCTGTTACAAGTTTATTAGTATCTGATTCTTTGCAAAGAATTAGAATTTCTAAATGGAATACGTTTTGGTTAGCACATAAAGATTCAACTAAAAAGTATCTCACACTATATGGAACTGATTTAAAATTTAAAGAAAATGCTTTTGCAGATTTTTATGATTTACTTGATAAAAAATTTGAACCGACAGATCTTACAAAAAACGACACACTTAGAGGTTTAGTAGATGATTGGATAACCGAGAAAAACAATAAAACAGCCATTATCTCTCTGTTAAAGGTGCCTGAAGAAATAAAATTAAAAGTATATGATGCCTTTGCTCAAACACCTCACACACTTGTATTCGACAGGCAGTATTTAACTACCAAATATGTAGAGGTTATTAGCTCCGACTTTAACACCATACTAATAATAACAGGCTTATTGGTATTTGGTTTTATGCTGTTATCACATGGCAGAATAGAGCTTGCGCTTATAAATTTTCTGCCTATGTTCATCACCTGGATTTGGATATTGGGCATTATGGGTATACTGGGGTTAAAGTTTAACATTATAAACATAATTATCTCAACTTTTATTTTTGGTCTGGGAGACGACTACAGTATTTTTATTATGGATGGTTTAAGTCACGAATACAAATACAAACGCAAAAATTTAGACTCCTATAAATCTTCTATCTTTTTATCGGCTGTAATTACAACCATAGGCTTTGGTGTTTTATTGTTTTCAAAACACCCTGCCCTTAAATCAATTGCAGCCATTACCATTATTGGCATGGTAACCGTAGTGTTTATTTCATTTATTGTACAACCTATGTTGTATAACGCATTAATTCTTAACCGTGTAAAAAGAAAACTTCCTCCTGTAACCGCCAAAAATTTCTTTTTAATTTGGCTTGGGTTCTCCATTTTCTTTTTGGGGAGTTTTGTTGTAAGGTGGGGCGGTACAATTATTCTCGCCATGTACCCAGGCAACAAATCTAAACGAAGATTGGCATTTCATAAACTCTTTATGAATATGTGTAAGTTTATCATTTACTTTTTTGCCAATGTAAAAAAACGCATCATTAATAATCATAACGAAGATTTTAAAAAACCAGCTATTATAGTTTGTAACCATCAATCGTATATAGATTTGGCTTTACTGCCTACCCTATATCCCAAAATGAATTTGTTTACCAATAAGTTTGCATGGAATTCGTTTTTGTTTGGTAAAATAGTTAAGCTGGCCGATTTTTATCCCGCTAATTTAGGTTACGAACAGTCAATAGATAAAGTAACCGAAAAAATGAAGGATGGTTATTCGGTACTTATTTTCCCTGAAGGTACACGCTCTACTACCGGTAATATTTTACGTTTTCATAAGGGCGCATTTCTTTTAGCAGAAAAGCTGCAAGCCGATATAATCCCCATTGTTTTACACGGTGCCGATTACTGCTTACCCAAAAATGATTTTTATTATAGAGAGAGTACGCTTACTTTAAAAATTCTACCTCGTATAAAACCAACGGATAATTTAGTAAAAAATGGTTATCAGGATACCGCGAAAAATATTTGCAAGCTAATGCGTAATGAGTTTCAGGTAATTAAAAAAGAAGTAGAAACCACCAGATTTTATAGGGCCGAATTAATTAGAAATTATACTTATAAAGGACCCGTATTAGAGTGGTACTGCCGAATAAAAACAAAGCTTGAAAACAACTACCAGCAGTTTGAAGATTTATTACCTAAAAAAGGGAAAATTGTAGACATAGGTTGTGGTTATGGGTTTCTATCTATAATGCTTGGCTTAATGAGCAAAGAGCGCGAAATTTTAGGGGTAGATTACGACGACGAAAAAATACAAATAGCCGAAAACTGCTTATCAAAATCCGATAAACTGCATTTTGTTTGTGCCGATGTAACTACACATAATTTCGAAAAAGCAGATGCTTTTATAATAAATGATGTGTTGCATTATTTTTCAACCGAAAAACAAATTCACTTAATTAAAACCTGTCTTAATCAATTAAACCCTAATGGTACTTTAATAATACGAGATGCCGATGCCAGCATGCAAAAACAACATCGTTATACAAAGCTAACCGAGTTTTTTTCTACTAAATTTGGCTTTAATAAAACCACAGAAGGTAAACTTCATTTCTTCTCCTCATCTTTAGTTATAGATATTTTAAAGGATTTTCCTCAATTTAGCTATCAAAAAATAAGTGACAGTTCTATCACATCAAATAATATATTTGTGATTACAAACAACAGCAACAATGAGCAATAAGTATGATGTAGTTATTATAGGTAGTGGTTTAGGGGGGCTGTGTACTGCTTATATTTTAAGCAAAGAAGGATACAACGTTTGTGTATTAGAAAAAAATAGACAAATAGGTGGCAACCTGCAAATATTTTCGCGTAGTAAATCTATTTTCGATACCGGTGTGCATTACGTTGGGGGCTTGGCCGAGGGACAAAATTTAAACCAATACTTCAAATATTTTGGTTTAATGGATAAACTAAAATTAAAACAGTTAGATTTAGATGGATATGACCACATTACTTTTAAGGGAGACCCAATTACATATAAACACGCACAAGGCTACGATAATTTTGTAGAACAGCTTGCACAGCATTTTCCGCAAGAAAGAGACAACCTTATTAAATATGTAAAGAGAATGGAAGAAATTTGTAACCATTTTCCGTTATACAGAGTTAGCAACGAATTAAAAGATGTTACACATGCCGATTTTTTACAAACAGATACTAAAACTTACTTAGAAACAGTTACTTCAAATAAAAAATTACAAAATATTTTAGGTGCTACAAATGCACTATATGCCGGCGAAGCCGACAAAACGCCTTTATATGTACACGCTCTTGTTATAAACTCTTATATAGAAAGTGCCTGGCGTTGCGTTGATGGTAGCGGGCAAATTGCTAAGCATTTAGGTGATTCTATTAAAGAAATGGGGGGTACTATTCTTAATTATAGCGAAGCAAAAAAATTCAATTTTTTAGGAGATCAAATTAAAGAAGTAGAACTTACCGATGGAAGAATAATTGAAGGCAAAAAATTTATCTGTAATACAGATTTAACAAAAGCCTTAGAAATGGTTGATAGTAAACATTTGAGACCCGCTTATAGAAATCGTATAAATAATTTAGAAACTACTACATCTGTATTTATTTTGTATTTGGTTTTAAAACCGGGTACTTTAAAATATTTTAATTACAATGTTTATCATAATTTTGGAGAAGACTCCTGGGATGTTATAAATTATACTGATGAAACATGGCCTAAAGGGTACGCTATGTTTTCTCAATCTTCTTCAAAATCTCCTGATAGTGCGGATAGTTTAATTGTAATGGGTTATATGCGTTACGACGAAGTTCAGCAATGGGTTAACACAAAAAACATTACTCCAAATCACATTGAAAAAAGAGGCGACGATTACGAAGATTTTAAAAACAAAAAAATAGAAAAGTTGTTAGATGCTGTAGAAGACCGTTTTCCCGGAATTAGAAAAAACATTATTAGTCAGCACACCTCAACTCCTTTAACATACAGAGATTATATTGGTAGCAAAGATGGCAACCTGTATGGCATTGCAAAAGATTATAAAGACCCATTAAAAACATTTATTTCACCAAAAACAAAAGTGCCAAACTTATTGTTAACAGGACAAAACATTAACTTTCACGGGGTTTTGGGTGTTACCATAAGCGCCGTAGTAACTTCGGCCGAATTAGTTGATAAAACCAATCTTGTTAAACAAATACAATCGGCCACTTAATTTAGTTTTTCTGCGTAACTTTATTGTACTTAATTGGAAACATGCAACGCAGAACGTTTGTAAAAAATTCCTTACTCAGTTTATTAGCCATGAATAATTTAACCGATTTAAAAAATCTATCGAATACATTTACATCGCATCAAGGTAAAATGCCATTGCTATTTGTTGGACATGGAAACCCTATGAATGCCATAGAAGATAATGAGTACAGCAAAAAATGGAAAGCTGTAAGTGCCGAATTACCAAAACCACAGGCCATCTTATGTGTTTCAGCTCATTGGGAAACACGCGGTACATTTGTTACCGCCATGCAAAAACCAAAAACTATCCATGATTTTGGCGGGTTTCCTCAACAATTATTTAATGTACAGTATCCTGCAAATGGAAATCCAACATTAGCCAAACAGATAAAAGACGACGTAAAAACTACTGCCGTACAGTTAGATGATGAGTGGGGTTTAGATCATGGTTGCTGGAGTGTTATAAAACAAATGTATCCTAATGCCGATATACCCGTACTTGAACTAAGTTTAGATTATACAAAGCCTGCACAATATCATTACGATTTAGCTAAAGAATTATCATCCTTAAGAAATAAAGGTGTGTTTATTGTTGGAAGCGGAAACATGGTACATAATTTAAGGATGGTAAACTGGCAAAACCCAAACGGCGGCTACGATTGGGCCGAAGAAATGAACACTACTTTTAAACGCTTAATTGAAACCAATAATCATAAAGAATTAATAAACTACTCATCGTTGGGGAAAGCAGCCACATTAGCTATACCAACACCCGAACATTATTTGCCTTTATTATACATAATGGGTATAAAAGAAGAAAAAGAAGCCATAAGTTTTTTTAACGATAAAACTATGATGGGTTCTCTTTCTATGACATCTGTAAAAATTGAAACAGTATAAAAACTAAATACAATAACCATGGAAAACAATCAAACAAATTATTTAGAAAGCGTAACTAAGCAGTTTTTATATTATAAAAAACTGGCAGATAAATCAATAGAACAGCTTGAGGCCAAGCAGTTATTCATTCAACCTAACGAAAACTCAAACAGTATTGCTGTTATTATGAAACACATGGTTGGCAACATGATTTCGCGTTGGACAGATTTTTTAACCACCGATGGAGAAAAGCCTTGGCGCAAACGCGATGATGAATTTGAAAACAACGTTACAGACAAAGAACAATTACTAAAAATTTGGGAACACGGGTGGAAAGTTTTTTTAGACACATTACAGTCTTTACATGCCGAAGATTTACAACGCATTATTTACATCCGTAACGAAGGGCATACAGCAATGGAAGCCATAAATAGGCAGTTAGCGCATTACCCTTATCATGCTGGGCAAATTGTGTATGCGGCTAAATTATTAAAGCAAACGGAGTGGGATAGTTTGTCCATTCCAAAAAATAAGTCTAACGATTATAATGTCGAAAAATTTTCGAAAGAAAAACAACGAAAGCATTTTACTGATGAAAAATAAAAAAGCCACGTATTTTTAGAATACATGGCTTTAGAAATAAATCTTAATTATTATTTACCGCCGAATTTTAAAGAAATTCCAGCTTTTATGATAGAAATATCGTAACCCAATTCTGAATAAACACCAAAGTTTGGCGTAAAATAATATCTAACTGCAGCCAAAATACTTGGACGAATAAAAACACTATTATTATTTGGGTTTACATATACGTTGCCAGCGGGGCCATTATCAGTATATATAGAATTATAAACATTTAATTGAATAATTGGGTAAATATCCAATTTACCTTTATTTAAAATATCAAAGTGATACGTAGCTCTTGGACAAAAACCTAAAGTTGTCCATCTTTCTTTATAAATATTTACTCCGTCGGTATAGTTATAATGAGAGCCTTGATACCCAAACTCTAAACCAGCTCCAATAATGCCAATACCAACATGTATAATACCATACTCATAGCTGGCGGTAAAGGCAGGTGCTATTGAAACAGCTCCACCGTACCCATATAATCCTGTTCCATAAGTAACTGTATTGCCAAAGCCAACCCCTAAATTTATGGCACTTGTGCCTGCTTTAAAACATTGGTCTTGAGCTTGTGATGTAGTAGCTATAGTTAAAAGTGTTGTCGTTACAAATAATATTAGTTTTTTCTTCATGATTTTAGTTTAAATTATTTTGCGCAAATATAATTGGTTTAAATTATTTCAAGAAAAACATTTTACAGGTTATAGTTTGTATAAAATTAATTCTTAAAATTATAATAGTAGCTACGCATAATGGCTTCAAACATCATATCGCCGAAAATATGGTAGCCTTTTGCAGTAAAATGCACTTTATCTTTCCGTGCTAAACCAGCTTGCTGCCATTTAAAAATACTTTTGTAACCCCCCATTACAGCAAATATATCCCATAGAGCAGCATTGTGTTTTTCAGTAAGTTTATAAATACATTCTTCTACGGTTGCACTTTTTTTATTGGGTGTTTTTCTTCGCACATAATTATCTGTAATCGTATTAAATAAAATAGCGCAAGTTGGAGATGCCTTTCTTATAAGCGATACTATAGAATCATAATGCGCAATATAATCTTCGGATGAAAAAACTTTTCCCTGTACATCATTTACACCTAACGATAGTATAACCAAATCGGGTTGCAAGGTTTTTAATTGCTCTGCAAACTGTTGGCAACGCAAAACAGACTGTGTTGATGCTCCGTTAGCGCCTAAAGCCGCATAATAAATACCGGGCTCGCTTGTATTACGCACATCAAAACCATACAAAATAAAATCTTTTTGCGAAGTATCTTTTCTCACCATTATAAAAGTTATAGAATCAACAGGTGCTTTTAATATAAATAAAGAATAGCCTTTGTCTTCAAAGTCTTTCCGCGTAAATTCTACTTGTTCTTTTATGGTAAAGAAAAAACTTTTATTAAAGTTATGATACACTCTTATAGCGTTAAAGTTTTTATGGTGAGGATTCTCAAGAATTTTCATTCCAAAATAATTGGCACTGTCATTGGTAGTAGCCGTAATTTGTGCCATGCCCACATTTTCGCATGAGTTTTTCACCAACGCAGTACGGCAACCTTTCCATTTACCATTAGAGAAACTGGTAAAGTAAGGGGGTGAATTTGTTTTTATGATTTTAAACGGAAAAGCAAAAAAACCACCACCTTTAGTCTGTTTTAGGTTTTGAAAATTTGTAGTCAGTTCATCTCCCCACATGCCACCTTGTATATGACTTCCGCCAATTTGTATAATTCTAATCTCATCTTCTTTTCCCTTCATAAAGGCACTTAGCTTTTTATAAAAAGAAAGCATCGAACTGCTATCCTTTGCGTACACAATTTTGTTCGCCGCATAATTTATAAACGGATATTTAGCTTGTTCCGGTTGGGCAAACAAAAAAACAGAAACAGAAAAAAACAGCAATAGCAAACACTTCTTAATCATCATAAATTTTTATTGTTTTTCTTCTGGATAAAATTATTGTAATCATTCATTAAAGCGCCGTATAAAAGCACAGCGATTTTGCGAGCACCTGCCGGAGAGAAATGTATATAATCAGTGGCCGCAATACCTTGGTCTACCCAACTAACCATACTGTTTTTACCACCCATGCAATCATACATGTCGAAAAAAGCGCAATTAGTTTGAAAGGCCGCTAAACGTATGGCATCCCTAACATCTTCTAACAAAGGGTAGGTAACGTATGTGTCTCCATCTTTTATGCTCATATCTGCCGGACCAATAACCAAAATACTAACATTGGGTGCAATTTTTCGTATGGCATTTATTTGCGCACGTAAAAAATCACCAAAATTAGCCGCCATAGTTTTATCTAATATGTTAGGCATGGTGTTACCTCCAAATTGGAGAATAATAAATTTTGTATTCAGGTAATCGTAAAATAATTTAAGGTGCTGCAAATTCAGTTGATTAAAAAATGTACCCGAACTGCCACGCAAACCAAAATTATCAACCATTACACCACCATCTCCTTCTAATGATAAGCCAAAAATATCCGGACTATCTTTTCCTTGAAATTTTATTTCAAAGGTGTTTGGTGCTTGCGATAAATCAAATTGTTTTATATTAAAGTTTCCTTTTGTCAAAAGTGTATCTGTATTTTTTAGCACATCATTTTCAAGAAACTGTATTTGCGTTTTTTTGCGTGTACTTGCATAAAACAGTTTTACTTTGTTGTACGATGCAACTAAACTCCCCGCACCTTGTGTGGTTTTTATTTTAAGCCAGGCATTTTTTACAGCAACCGTATCGTTATAATTACAATATCTGCAAAAACCTGCGGCTATGCCATAACTATTGTGCGGCACACGTGTATCTTTAGCTGTAAAAATAGAATATCGGTCCCATGTATCACTCCAACTTTGCCGGGTGCCAACGCTTTGGGTAACAGGCACAGCGGCAATAAATCCACAACCTTTTCCACCAAAATGGGTTTGTAGTTTCTGGCGTAAATAATCTGTAATTCTATCTCCTTCAATTTGCGAATCGCCGTAGTGCAAAATGCGTATACTTTTATTATCAGACTGTACAGCAGCTAACGATTCAAAAAAATTATACAAGGCACTTTTCGCAGAATCTTTATACTGAATGCTTGTAATAAGTTTAATAGCCGGGTCATTTACTTCGGTATAATTAATTTCTTTTTTAATTAATGAATCTGCCGATGGCTTTAAAGTATCATTATCCGTAATTTTATCTTCTGCATCTGCCAATGCCACAATTTTAGAAATATCTGTTTTTTCATTCCCCTTCGCTGAAAAATAGGTTTCTAAATTTGGAAAAGAAATTTTTTGACCAAAAACCATTACCCCATCTGTAGGAAAAACAGAAGAAACACCAGCTAAAGCAAGCAGTACCAATAAGATAAATAATAAAATATGAAGTGGTTTTATCGTTTTCAAAGCTTAAACATCAAATCTAAATTTTATTTTCTATGTACGGGGGGCCTTTTGTTGATTATTGATCATTTAAAGCATAATATATTCTTAACAATAAATCAACATTAAACTAATGCCGCTATTGTTTTTTTGCAGGTAAAGAATTGTTTTGTTGAAAGAAAAAATACATTTTTTATTAATAATTGATAATAAGGCCGATGCTTTGTTTGTAGAAGGTGCCATAAAAAAAGTAGCTGAAGGTGATTTTTTTACTGTAAACACGTTTAAAAAAGCAGAAGAATATATTGTAGAAAATAAAGTTGATATAATTATTTCTACGTTGCAGTTGCAAGATAGAGATGCTATTGATTTTATATATGCTATAAAAGCTCAGGGTAAAAAACACTACTACATTATTATCAGTGAAGACTCATCAACTTATATCGAAAAAGAAGCCTATAAGGCAGGAGCTAACGATTACCTGATAAAAAATAATTTAGATACCATTGGGTTTAAACTAAAAAACCTGGTTACTTATTTATACGGCACAAACAAGGCAAATATGCCATTGGCAAACATTATTATTGACGAAGAAAAATATTTAATATTAAAACAAAACTTGCCCTATTTTTTACCCGCCAAAGAATTTGAAATAGTAAAACTATTTTGTGCATCGCCCGAAAAAATATTTAGCCGAAACGAAATAGCTACAAGTGTTTGGAAAGACCCCTTGGTTGCAAAATCTCGCATAATTGATGTACACATTACACACATTAGAAAAGTGTTAGGTAAAGAAATTATTCGTTCGGTAAAAAAAATTGGCTACGGCCTAAGAGCTTAGTAGCTAAAATTTGTAAGAAAATCCTACACCAAGTACTTGCTTAAACTGTACGCGTGGACCAATTAAAGTCCCATCGGGTTGTTTAATTTTTACAGCCGGGTCGTAAATTAACTGGGTACTAAAAGTAGCACTAATAAACTTGTTAACTTTCATGCTTAAAAGGGTAGTCCAGTTTACATACAGGTTTTCAGGATGGTTTAAGTAATCGCTAAAAGCCTCCACCATAGTTCCGAAAGAAACATTTTGCATAATGTTTTTTTGAAACTGCACTTTAGCGTAACCACCAAATTGATAGCGTATGTTTTTGTAAGGTGTAACAACAACTCCATTAGCATCTAACACTTGCGCCTGCACACCATAAGCACCTTCTTTAGCTAAGGTGTTATCACCCACGTAAGTTACACGGGCAGTAGCAGGCGATACAAAAAATGAAAGGCTTGGTGTTGCTTCAAAATCCATCCCCAAGGCTAATAAGCCATAGGCCGGAGCCAAAAAATTTGAAATTTTAGTAGAATCATTTGGATAATTATACCCCGGTGCAAACTGTGTTTTAAAATCAAACAAGGCAGAATAGTAAGCATTTTTAAAAGCCTCTCTTCCGACTTTTGATGTAAGCTGAATTCTATCATCTGTTTTTAACCAATTTTTATTCGACCCATTTTTAATTACACCATAGGCCAAATTGATATTCGTATTCCAAATGATTTTGTTTTTATGATAGTTAAAAAATACGTTTACTAATCCACCAACCGATATAGCTCCCTGTCCTCCTGCTGCCCAATTAGTAAGCGATACTTCTTGTCCGTTAAGTGATATCGTTCCACCGTGTTTCCAATGTTTAGCTGATGTGTCGGCATTAGCTTTTAATTTATCTGCCTCATCTTTTAAGGCATTAGCATCCGTTTTTGTATCTTGTGCTTTAAGGTTTGTAATGCTGGCTAATGCTGTTAATGCAAAACAAAAAATAGTTGTAGTTATTTTTTTCATTTTGGTATATGGTGAGTAGTTTATTTTTTTGTTTTTGGTTGAATTTGTTTTTGTTT